>DAOLFO010000042.1:0-15376 GCA_035326305.1 Chitinophagaceae bacterium | reverse complement strand
GCGCCGGCCATGCAGGCGACAGAAGATGTGCAGGCCGGAGAATGGCTGATGGATGTACGCCGCCTGTCTTTATGGTTTCCTGCCACGAAAAACTTTTTTGGAAAAGCCCTGCACCATACCCGTGCCGTGGATGATGTCAGCTTTCCCGTATACAAGGGTGAAACACTGGGGCTGGTTGGCGAAAGCGGCTGCGGCAAAACCACGCTGGGGCGTACCCTGCTGCAACTAATACCAGCCACCAGCGGTGAAATTATTTATGCCGGGAAAAACATGGCTGATATTTCACCAAAAGAGCTGCATGCTCTGCGTAAGGAAGTGCAAATCGTTTTCCAGGACCCCTACTCCTCGCTCAATCCCAGGCTGGATATCGGCAGTGCTATTGCTGAGCCCATGAAGGTGCATGGCCTGTATGGTAATGCCCGCCAGCGAAAAGAAAAAGCAGTGGAGCTGCTGGAAAAAGTAGACCTGAAAGCTGAGCATTACAGCCGGTACCCGCATGAGTTTTCCGGCGGGCAGCGGCAGCGCATTGTTATTGCCAGGGCCCTGGCCCTGCAGCCTTCTTTTATTGTGTGTGATGAATCGGTATCGGCGCTTGATGTGAGCGTGCAGGCGCAGGTGCTCAACCTGCTGAATGATTTGAAAAAAGAACTGCAGTTGACAATTATCTTCATTTCACATGACCTGTCTGTGGTGCATTATATCAGCGACCGCATTATCGTGATGAATAAAGGGAAAATAGAAGAAACGGGCACCGCACATGAAGTATTTAACCACCCGCAAATGGCTTATACGCAGCAGCTCATTGCATCCATTCCCCGCGGATTGACGGCCTGACCTGCTGCACAGCCTGTTTTGAGACCAGCAACTCAAAACCCAAAACATAAAACTTCAAAACTCAAAAACCTAATACTCCTCCTCATCCACCACGGTGATAGCGTTATCTTCCGCTTCCTCATCTTCATACTCGGAATAAAACTCCCGGCCGCTTTTTTTCAGGCCATACAATATTTTCTTCAGCTGCTTTTCCAGTTGCTTATCCACCGGCTCATAATCTTTTAACTTTGCATACCCCATACCCGTGATATTATAGTCCCCGCTATTATCATCATAGCCAAAATATGAATAGCTGTACCTGCGTGGCTGGTATACTTTACTTTTCTGATCCGGCCATTCAAACTCAGCCGGGTTTTCTGGCAACAGTCCCACCACGCCTATGCGCCAGGTGATATCATCTTTTTTCTGCTTGTAGCGGAAAAAGTATGCATAGCCTTTCCTGTCCTTTATCTGCGCCGGCAGGCGGTCGATGTAATAAACAGAGTCGGGTTTTTCATAAGAAGCGGACAACAGCAGCCTGCTTTTTGCCAGGTCAATATGATTATTGTGTTTAGCCGGAAAAAGTGAAAGCTTTTGCAATTGCCGCAGGCCGGCATACAGGCGGTAGCGGTAATCATCCAGGCCTGCAAAATAGGCCAGCATGGTGTCGGGCACTTGCTTATTATGACGCAGCAGCAGCAACACTGTATTCAGTTTTAGTTCTTTATCAGATGTTGTCAGCATTTGCAAAAACCAGGGCTGTATCGTTTTTTCTTTATTCCAGAACGGGATAAGCAAAGCGGCATAGCGGTCAAGGCGCTCATTGCCAGCATCTCCCTCCTTTCTGCTATAGGGGTTGTAGCTGGTTTCATCTTTTTGCTGCTCTGCCTGCTGGATGGCCCGTTGTTTTTCACCTATCAGTTGCTTCTTCAGTTCCTGCTTTGCCTCCAGCAGCAGCTTGTTGTAGTATTGTGCATAATCTTTTGTTGTTACCAGCCCGCTGTCAGCCATATTTTTCAACAAATCAAGCAGGCTTTCCTTGTAGTCTTCCAGTTCAATAAGGGGCAGCAACGATGGCAGTATGCTGCGGGAAAGGGGGAGCGAATCGCTAAGTCCCTCCATAAAGTCGCCTGTAACAGAATAGGCAGGAGCCGATAAATTGAAAGTAAAATTGTTATTGTACCTCATAGTATTCTCCACACCGCCCAGCACCGGCGGGTCGGCCATTACCATATCCCGGAAAGTCGTGAAGGCATACGGTGTTTTTTGCGCCAGCATAGTGCCAAGGGCAGCGTACTGCAGCTCCAGGGTATCACCGGCTGCATAATACATATCCTTCAGCAAATTGGTGGCCTCTTTCGTACGGATGCCGGCCAGCTTGTCAATCAGCGCCTTTTTAGCAGTGAGGTAGTTTTTCTCGTCCCATTTCAGAAAATCAATGGCCCGGCGCAGTTGGGGCAAATCTGTTTCATCCATTTTTACCTGGTATATGCCTTTGAGCGCCCGCTTACGGGCCACGCTGTCGGCACTCATAAAGTCCTCAAAAAAAAGCAGCGACTTTTTAGCCAGCGGATCACTGCCCTGCAGGGTATCTGCCGGGCGGAATGTTTCAAAAAACTGGCGGACAAAATCGCTCGGCGCCGTAAGCGTATCACCCTGTACAGCCAGTATATGGCCTATGCCATTACGATAATACACTTTTGTAGCCACCGTGCGGCTGCTGGCAGTATCAGAAAGCACCTGCTCCCATACTTTGGTGGAGTCAGGCAGATCGTACCGTTTCCTGGAGCGAACAATCCAACTGCTGTCACCGGCTATAGAAGTGAAATCCTCCTTTTCCAGCATGGCGGAATCGGTAACCTGGTAGTAACGCTGTGTTTTAAAAAAAGCGACAAATATCTTTTCGCCGGTAGTATCGTTCCCGACAATTTTAGAGCGGAACATACCGGTCACCAGCGGATCATCCTCCTCATCGCTTGCCGAATACCTATTGTAAAGCATATCCAGCTTCTCTTTTTCCTCTGCGGGGTAAAAAGGTGTTTTTACAGAATAGTACAGTGATGTGTCAGTTTGCTCAGTCGCTTTCCTGTAGCGGTAAGGTTGAAAAGTAAATGAGTCCAGGAATTTCTTCATGGCCGGGGTCTCTGCCGGCCCGCTTGCGGTAAGCGTATAATAATGCGGTCCCCGGATGATAAAGCGGTTCAGGTAGATATTCCCGTTTTTATCCGTATAGGAAGCATCTAATGCCGGGTACCCCTTCCAGCTTATAAACCTGCGCCCTGTTTGGCTATTGATAAATTCGGAGGCTGCAAAGCTTTCATCCAGCAGGGTAAGATCAAATGTATCTTCTCCAACAAAATTGTAGTTGTGAATATCGCTGCGTACCACGCGGTAGTAAGTACTTGTGGCTTTGTCCCCGGCATCAAAAATCCAGCTACCGTCATTGCCCGTATAAGGCCGGTGAGGCATCAGTACGCTGAAGCCGCCATGCTCCGGGGTGTAAGCAGACCAGTTGCTCAAACTGTCTGCCCCGTACTCCCTGAACGAAATGCTGCCAAAGAATTTTTTAGCTTCCTCTCCCTGCTGCACGTATTCGCCGGTGCCGCTCATTTTGAAAACGATAATTTCAAAAGGGGTAATAAAAATATGATACCGCTGTATATCTCCCCGGCGGGTTTTGTTGGTGAGGTCAATACCTGCATACCCGTTGCGGGTGATCTTTGTTTTGCTAATGATTTTTCCGGGAATATTTTCATACAACAGACTGTCCACTATCCGGTATACCCTTTCCGTATTATGCCCCCACATCCAGGCATTGGTCATAATGCGGGATACCATGTAGTAGCTGCCATTGGCCATATCGGCATACTGGCGCTGGTCAAAACCATTGTCTTCCGCAAACTGGTAAAATTTACCGGGGATATCTACTTTAAACAAGCTGTCATCGGTCATCTGCGTGGCAAATTTTACAGGCACCCGCAACTTTTCCACCTGGCTTTTGTGCTGGCTGTCGCGGTCGCCCATGCGTACGGGCCTTAGCTTATAGCCTGCATTACGCAGTATCTCTATCACACCCCGCTCACCTGGCAGGTGTGCGGCCCCCACCCCTACAAACAACGACTGGCCTGTTCGCAAAATAGAATCAATAGACGCCGCCTGTATATCGTTTCGTTTGTATAAAAATTTTTCATCAAAGGCAGCCGAGAAACTGTTATACCGGTTAATGGAATCCAGCCAGTCAAGGTTGCCGGTACGGTAAGCTTCCTGCAGGCGGGCAGAGGAGAGTGAATTATCATTATCATAGCTCCTTTCCTTTTTGCTCTTGTCTTTAGCAGCGTCTTTATACGCTTCCGCCATCAGGCGCATACTTTCCCCGTACTGCTCCACACCGGCTACTTTTTTACCCCACTTTTTTCCGCATTGGTAAATGTACATATCGAGGTAAGTGTCTTCCTCAAAGTCGCTGGACTCATCTCCATAAGTGCGGTACAGCAGGTTGTTGATGACAGAAGGGCTGCTGTACAGCGCCCGCTCCAGCCTTTTCTCATACTTATAATATTTAAGTGTACTCTGGCGCAGGTAGTCAGAGGGAATATTCACAAAGCCGGCCCTGCCGCTGCCATTGCCGGTACCGAGGTCGTACTTGCTCATATCTTCCTGCCATGACTCAGGATTGGTCTCCAGCGCCACCACATCAGCTTTGCGGATGCCGATATAAAAAGAATCGGCCAGGTTAAAAGCCAGCTTGCTGCTGACATGCATGGTACCAAACAGGTACGATTTTTTTTGCAGGCCATTGCCACTGATCTCCCATAGCAGGCTCGGGTATTTTTTATTTTTAATACGGGGCTGGCTGTGAGCAAGAAAAGGCAACAAAAGGATAAGGAGCGGAAAAGTTCGTTTCATTTTTTTTAAAATGATTATTTAGGTGGCCGGGTACGCTGTTTTACAAATGTGAAATTAGCAGGTACAACTGGTTATAATAACGGTTTTTTTTGTCAAATTATTCCACGGGTGATCGCCCGTGCCGCTTATCACCCGCTGCTGCGAAAATAAGATGCACGCTTTTATAAAATACATAAAACAAATGACTTAAGCCCGTCCGGGAGCCGCCTGCAAAAAAATTAGCAGGGCGGGGGCGCATCTAACTGATAAAATACATAATTTTGCACGCTTTAAATCCCGGTGCTGTACCGGGTACATGACCCAGGCCCGGTGCCGTAAGACCGGGGATTGGCGACTCTCCTCCGGTATCTTTTGCCCGGTTTGCGTCATGAGGCTATAAATAAACCACTTTAATATACTCATGAAGCTTTCTCAATTCCGTTTCGACCTTCCGCTTAACCTTATTGCCCAACATCCTGCTAAAAAACGTGAAGACGCCCGCATGATGGTGGTACACCGCCATACCGGCCAGATCGAGAATAAGCACTTCCGCGATATTCTTGATTACTTTGATGACAAGGATGTATTTGTAGTAAACAATACCAAAGTATTTCCGGCCCGGATGTATGGCCGCAAAGAAAAAACAGGCGCCAAGATCGAAGTGTTCCTGCTGCGTGAGCTGAACAAGCCCAACCGGCTGTGGGATGTAATTGTAGACCCTGCCCGTAAAATACGTGTGGGCAACAAACTCTACTTTGGCGATCAGGAAGACCTGGTGGCAGAGGTGATAGATAATACCACCAGCCGTGGCCGCACTATCCGCTTTTTGTGGGAAGGCAGTGAAGAAGGCTTCCGCGAGCAATTAGAAAAGCTGGGCGAAACACCGCTGCCGAAATATATCAAACGCAAGCCGGATGAGGAAGATAAGGAGCGCTACCAAACCGTATATGCCAAGCATGAAGGCGCCGTGGCAGCCCCTACTGCCGGGCTCCATTTCAGCCGTGAACTCATCAAGCGTTTAGAGATAAAAGGCGTACGCTTTGCTGAAGTAACGCTGCATACCGGCCTGGGCACTTTCCGCCCTATTGAAGTGGAAGACCTGAGCAAACATAAAATGGATGCGGAATATTACCGCATTGATGATACAGCCTGCAAAATCGTAAACCGGGCCAAAGAGTACGGGCACCGCATCTGCTCTATCGGCACTACTTCCATGCGTGCGCTGGAATCATCTTTTACTGCACAAAAGTTGCTGAAGCCATCAGAAGGCTGGACCAATATGTTTATCCATCCGCCTTATGATTTCAATATTGCCGATTCGCTGGTGACAAATTTTCATTTACCTAAAACCAGCCTGTTGATCATGACCTGCGCCTTTGCCGGTTATGAGCTGACCATGGAAGCTTATAAAAAAGCGATCAAAGACAAATACCGCTTCTTCAGCTATGGCGATGCCCTGCTGGTGATTTGACAGAAAAAAGTGAAAACTCAAGAATAAAAAGTAAAAATCCCGGTCACTGCGAATAAAGCGGCCGGGATTTTTTAATGCCTTAAACTTTAAGCTCCATTCCTACCCGTTCTTTTTATAAAAAAACTCTCCTTCCTGCATCACCGGGTGGCCGCCGCGCAGTTCCTCGCCGCTCCAGTCCAGCTCAAAATTGTCGAAAAAATATTCACCCAGCCAGGGCTGAAACTCAAACTCAAAATAGTTGGCCTTTTTATTTTCAGGTACAAATAGAGAGATACGTTCAGGACAAAACTCAAATAATAATCCCAGCTCATCCACAGGCCGGGCCGCAAATAAGATAAACCCGTCTTCATCGGCAGGTTGCCAGCTTTCACTATCGGCCTTATCCAGCGAGGCATGCACATATCGCTCCAGCGCCTTGTTGGCCGGGCAACTAATCCTGATCACCACTTTTTGTTCATTTACCTCTTTCATAGCGTTTAGCCTGAAGTCAGAGCCCGGCCAGGGAGCGCTTTGCAGCACAACACGGCTCCCCTGCTGGTGCCAACGGCCGGAGCCATACCGCTCCAGTGCGCCGCACACCATAAAAAACTGAAAAGTATGATCGGCAGAGAGACGAAAAGCCGAGGCCATTTCGGGCACACCGGTCAGGTAATATTCCCCCATAATGAGTGAGGATGGTACTTGCGTCATGAGCGTTTTTTGATGGCGCCTGCCTGTTATTCTAAACAAGGGGCCGGGACTACAGGGTATGGCATTGCAATTCAGGGAGTACAGGATCAGGAGGTTGTCTTTGCACAAAAGCATCAAAACATTACCTTTGCGCAGTTTTATAAACCTATAACAAATTTCCCGATATGGCAGATATATTTGAGCGTTTATTAAAAAATTATGGCCCCATCGGTCAGCATCGTGAGCGGGCGCATGGCTATTTTGCTTTTCCCAAGCTGGAAGGCGAAATAAGCAGCAGGATGAAATTCCGGGGAAAAGAAATGATCGTGTGGAGCCTGAATAACTATTTAGGTCTTGCCAACCACCCGGAAGTACGCAAGGCAGACAGCGATGCTGCGCTGCAGTTTGGGCTGGCCCTGCCGATGGGTGCCCGTATGATGAGCGGCAACAGTAATTATCATGAGCAACTGGAAGCGGAACTGGCCGCTTTTGTAAGCAAGGAAGACGCTATACTGGTAAATTTTGGCTACCAGGGCATGGTCAGCCTGATTGATGTGCTGTGCGGGCGGCATGATGTAATAGTATACGATGCCGAAAGCCATGCCTGTATCATTGACGGGCTGCGCCTGCACCCGGGGCACCGCTACGTTTTCAAGCATAATGATGTGGCGGATTTCGAAAAACAATTGCAGCGGGCCACAGCGCTGGTTGAAAAACAGCAGGCTGGTGGTATACTGGTTATTACAGAAGGTGTGTTTGGCATGGCTGGTGACCAGGGCAAGCTGAAAGAAATAGCGGCACTGAAAGATAAATATTCCTTCCGCCTGCTGGTAGATGATGCGCACGGGTTTGGCACACTGGGCGAAACAGGAGCCGGGGCCGGTGAGGAACAGGGCATACAGGACAAAATTGACCTTTACTTCTCTACGTTTGCCAAGTCCATGGCTTCTATCGGTGCCTTTATCGCCGGTGACAGGAAAATAATTGACTATATCCGCTACAATATCCGCAGCCAGATATTTGCCAAAAGCCTGCCCATGCCGCTGGTAATCGGCAATCTCAAAAGGCTGGAGTTGCTGCGCACCCGCCCTGAACTGAAAGAAAAGTTATGGTCAAATGCGCTGAAGCTGCAAAACGGCCTGAAGGAAAGAGGCTTTGACATCGGCAAAACCGATTCTGTAGTTACTCCTGTATACATGAAAGGTGGTGTGGAAGAAGCCACTGCTATGGTAATGGACCTGCGTGAAAATTACCACATCTTCTGTTCCATTGTTGTGTACCCCGTTATCCCGAAAGGGCATATCATTTACCGCCTGATACCAACTGCCTCACACACTGATGAAGATATCAGGGAAACACTGGAAGCTTTTTCTGCCACTAAAGAAAAACTGGATGCCGGCGCTTACCGGGTAGATGCTATACCTGATATGGCTGAAGCTACCGGACGCCGTTTTGATTATATGACAGAAAAACTGAAAAACAAATAACAGAGAAACAACTACTATTCTTTAAAAAGAGGAGGCTATCCCAAAAGTATGAGATAGCCTCCTCTTTTATTTTATTTAATACCGATTAGCGGTGAAAAGTGTGTAAAAAAAAGACCTCCCGAAGAAGCTTCCGGGAGGGCCCTAATCAAAAACCATTAACCATTAAACCTTATCCTATGAAAATTCACAGGCAATATCGGGAATAATCATTTAATGCAAAAGAATTTGCCAGATTTTTTTTTGACAATAGATGGTTCTTGTTGATTTATTGATTCGTCTCAATGTTCAAACGTTAATAAAGCTGCCTGTACATCTTACACAAACGTTTGCATAAACATTTGCCCGGTTAACAGGGATTGCAGACTTTTGCTGCTCAACCGTTTTTATATATGCGTAAAATAGTGGTAGCTGTGACAGGAGCCAGCGGATCGGTCTATGTAAAAAATCTGCTTGACAAACTGGCGGCCATACCGGAGCAATGGAGCGAGGTAGCCCTGGTGATGACGGCCAACGCCAAAGAAGTATGGAAAACAGAGCTGGGTGATGTTTCTTTTGAGCAGTACCCTTTCCGCAACTGGCCGCAGCAGGACTTCTCCGCCCCTTTTGCTTCCGGATCCGGCCGCTTTGATACCATGCTCATCATCCCCTGCTCTATGGGTACGATGGGGCGTATAGCTCATGGCATTTCCAACGACCTGATTACCCGTGCCGCAGATGTAATATTAAAGGAGCGCCGGAAGCTGATCTGCGTGGTGCGGGACACACCGTACAACCTGGTACATATCCGCAATATGGAAACCATCACACTGGCAGGCGGCATTATTTGCCCGGCTACGCCTTCATTTTACAGCAGGCCATCAACTCTGGAAGAAGTGGCTGCCACCGTAACTGACCGTGTGCTTGACCTGGCCGGCTTTACTATTAATACATTCAGGTGGGGAAACTGATCAGTGCCGGTTCTTTTCATCATCTATCACATCCAGCAGGCCGCCTGATGGCTTATCCAGTGTAAGCTCCCAGAACATAATACCATTCAGCCCTTTCTCTTTTGCATACTTTGTCTTAAGGCGGATGGATGCAGGATCATCAAAGGTGGCAAACTCTTTCGTCCTGCTGTTGTATGCATAGGGTGCTGCTGCCTCTTTGTCCTGGTAAAATACAAAACCGCTATCTGCTGAAAGCCGTGTGGTGAATCTTTTATAATCAACAAAATTTTTAAACATGCCCGGTTGATAAAGCCCGTTGTTCACATCTGCCACTCCCTGCCAGGTACGTGCATAAAAGGCGGCGCCTATAACAATTTTATCAGCCGGCACCCCTGCCTGCTCCAGGTATTTTATGGCATGGTCTGCTGAAACCTTTTGTCCGGCTGATGAGTAGAGTGGCGTGTGATGCCCGGTAACAGTGCTAAACCCGCTGACAAGATCATAGCTCATCAGGTTTACCCGGTCCATCAGCGGGGTTACTTTATCCCACTCAACGGACTCCTGCAGAAATTTGTCAAAGCCACCTGCAGCAAAGCTGATCTCATTTTTACTGCCCAGTTCCCTGCGCAGCTCCCTCATGAGCAGGGTAAAATTTTGCCTGTCTTCTTTTCTATACGGATGACCGGGGTGGCCCTCTATGGCCGGGTATTCCCAGTCAAGATCTATACCGTCTGTTTGAAAATAATCATTCAGCTCTTTTACAGAAGCAGCAAATGCTTTTATATTCCCGGCATCAGCAAAAACGTCCGAACAGGTTTTGCAGCCGCCCCACCCTCCCAGCGATAGCATTACTTTTAACTGTGTATTTCTTTTCTTCAGCGATACCAGCTTTTTAATGGTAGCGCTGTCCCCTGCATTATCCACGTTGAGGCGGTTGCCTTTCAGATGGCAAAAGCTGTAAATAATATGCGTGAGCTTTTCCACCGGGTAAGCATCAATTGTCTTTTCATTGCCCGAATAGTAAGCAATGACGTTAATCCTCTTTTGCACCGGCCTGCGGAAAAAAGAAAAAGACAGGATGAATATCGTGGAAGCAATTGCCAGGAATAAACGGGAACGCATGTATGCAACTGTATTTTTATTGTTTTATAAAGTCAAAGTAAGGCAACGAAAATACCTGCTGCCTGATGGCCTGTACCGGTACCGGCTTATTGCTGAGCAGCGTATAAAAAATCTTTTTGCCGGGCCACCAGCAATAGTCGCTGACAAAGCCACCTTGTGAGCCTGTATGCCCTATGAGATCCTGGCCAGTATCTTTGGTCAGGAACCAGCTAAAACCCAGCCGGGGCGCTATGCTGTCTTTCCACCCGGGCATGGGATATACCGTTCGTGATAAATTGATCCACTCAGCAGGCAGGAAAACAGACTGACGGATAGCCTGCTCATACTGCCACATATCTTCCACACTGCCCCACACACCACCATTGCCTGCCGCAGCAAAAGTAGGCTCCTCCCCATAGTCCAGCTCTTCAAATTTATTGTCCCTGTTCAGCACATAAGCATGCGCCACTCCTGATGCAGGATGTGGCCCGTCAGTAATATCTGCGTGCTTCATACCTGAAGGCTGCAGGATGGCGGCTTTTACATAATCCTGCCATTTCTGCCCGCTTACTTTTTCAATAATCAGCGCCAGGCCGTTGAATGCTGGATTGGAATATTTATATTTTGTACCCGGCTCAAATTCCAGTTGCGCTGTTTGCAGCAGCGGCGCCCAGTTTTCCGCATCTTTGGCTGTGAGGTAAAAATCGTGCTCCTCCTGTACCCGGCGGCTGTCCGGCAGGCCGGAAGTATGTGTTAATAAATGAAAGATTTTTACTTTCCTGGCAATATCCCTGTTTTTAAACTCAGGGAAAAATTTCAGCAAATCATCCTGCAGGCTCAATTTATTCTGCTGTGCCAGTTGCAGTATGGCATAGGCCACTACTGTTTTGCTGATGGAGCCAAGATTGAAAGATGTTTGCGAAGTAATGGGCTTTTTTGTTTCTATATCTTCCACGCCCCATGCCTTCTTATACACCACCCGGCCATCTATGGCTATCAGCACAGCGCCGCCGGGCTGGCCTTCTTTAAAGTAAGACGTGAAGATGCTGTCAAGCGAATCATTGACAGGTGCCGGAAGTTGTGCAGTTGCCTCCATGATGGTAAATATAAACAGCAATGCTAAATAACCGCGCCGGGAAGTCATCTGCATCCTAATCATTTTTATTTTTTTTCGCTGCCAGTTGTACAAATTTTTTCAACTCATTTATTTCCGTGGCAGATAATGGTATATTATTATCATAATTGCTTTGGAGGTACAGTGCCCGCTTATGTTCCGGAAATACAGACAGCACTGCTGCTATCATATTACCTGTTGCCACATCCTTTTGGTACAATGGTGCTGCTGCCGGCAACTCTGAACGGTAGCGCTTTACTTTTTTCCTGATAATGGCTTCCAGCGTAGCTGCTTTTGCCGTGCTGACCACGCCTGCTTTCTGCGCTTTCTGGTACAGGCCCTCCAGTTGCTTCCTGCTGAGCCCTCCCCTTTCTGCATACTGCTGCAGCAGGCTGCCGGCAAACCGGTCCTGCGGCCATACCCGCAATACTGCTTCCAGCACATCCTTTATTACATCCACATCGGGCTTCAGCCTTTGCATCATACTGGTCTATTCAGCTATGAATATACCAAAAAGGCGCTGCCCGGTCAAAATGGCCTGAATGTTGTTTTTAAACCTGTATGGACAACTATCAATTAAAGCTGGAAGCACCGTGGGAAACGGTAAAAGAAAAGCTGAAAGAGATAAACTATGAGCTGACGGATGAAGACCTGGTGTATACGCCCGGAGAAGAATCATTGCTGCTGGAGCGGCTGGCATCCCGTATGGGCTGAACAATCCCCGATATAAAAGCATGGATCGAAAGCGTGTCAGCCAATAAAGATATTGCAGGCTAATTGATATCAATACAGCTTCTGTATGTTATGCCTTTTCTTTTTAAGCAGGATAAGTATGGCAGCCATCAGCGCTGCCAGCAACCATAGTGCAGCATTTGAAAATAAATAACGGCGTGCCGGCGCATACAGCACAAAAGCGCCGAAAATAATAGCCGTGCCAAAGCTCAGCGCCACTCCCTTCTCCTTACTGCCATCCGCAGCGCGGATCAGCAATGCGGTAGTAGCAGGAATACCCGATTGCAGCAGGCCGATGCCGATACAAAAAAGCAGCAATTCATTTTTAAAAAAAGTAACGAGGGGCATGGCCGCCAGCAGTGACCATAATGCATAC
Organism: Chitinophagaceae bacterium; assembly: GCA_035326305.1. Lineage (GTDB taxonomy): Bacteria > Bacteroidota > Bacteroidia > Chitinophagales > Chitinophagaceae > DAOLFO01. The sequence continues at coordinate 2,802 of DAOLFO010000042.1, read as the reverse complement.
AGGCGCCAGCCCACTTTATCTGCCAGCCAGCCGCCGGCCAGCTTGCCCACCACGGCTGAAAGGGCAATCATACCCAGCCAGTAATAATTGTTTTCATGTATGAGCTGAAATACATTCCAGATAGCCGAGCGCATAGTGATAACGGCCAGCAGTAATATCATGATCCAGTCATGTCTGTCCGGCAGCAACTGCGGGCGGTCAGCTGTTGCATCCCGGTCTTTTTTACCGGCAGGCTGTACCACCAGACATTTGCGGAGCTTTATCAGTGTAAGCAGGAAAAGACCGCAGGCCAGCAGCAGCCAATGTGTAATGGCGATGCCTGCATAGGCCATATATCCTCCCGCAATGAGGCCTGCCACACCCGGGGCCGCAAAATAGCCGGCTGTAGCCGCCTTATCTGTTTTAATGCAAATGCTGCCACCAGCCACATGGTATACCGCAGAGCCCGCACCGGCAAGCACCATTGATAAAAACGGAACAAAGGCAAACAGTGCTAAAGCAGCAACGTTGAGCACATAGCTGAAAAGCAGGAAAGAACCGTGTTTTCCATACCTTTCCAGCAATACGGCAACTGCGTATTGCCCGCCAAAAGCCAGCAGGTTATACATAAAAAGTCCCACCGCCACTTTGGTCATTTCTTCACCGGTCTGCACCAGGCAGCCCAGCATATAGCCGGCAAGCAGATCATTGACAGCATGACCCAAAGCAAGCAGGGGTAATATCAGCCTGTTATTATGATATAACATCATTCCAGGTAGAATAATAAGGCTAAAAGAACATACGAAACTACATTTATAGCGAGACCTACAACCACGGTGAATTTGATCGCCCTGGTTTTATTGTTCAGGAAATGCAGAATGGGAATCTCCAGTATAACTGTGGCCAGGAAAAAATAAAACAGTTGAAGAAGCTTGTTCCCATTCGTTATACCTTCCATATCAATCACCGCCAGCATGATATAACCTAATATTAATGAAAGCAGGTTGATCAAAAATGATTCCAGCAGTGCTTTCCGGAAGTGGGAGTATTTAAACAAGGTCATTATCCCTGCCTCAATTAATATGACCCCTATGATAGCAGCGATTACAATTATAAGACCCAAAAAAGCAAGGCCGGCTCCCCCGGCATCGAGCAGGTAAGTCTGGTGCATGGTGGTTGTTTTCTGAAAATTACCGGTACTATAGCTGCTGTACAATACTCAAAATGAAGTAACCTTATAGATGCAATCCAAAAAAGGCACCGGCCGCCTTCTGCCCTGCCATCCGCTTTACCTGTAAAAGAACAGGTATATCAAAACATAAGAAGCAAAGTTTATTACCAGGCCAGCCACCAGCGTTTTGCTAAATGGTTTCTTCCTGTTTAGCAGCCAAAGCACCAGTGTTTCTATAATAATAGTGGCAATGAGATAGTACAGGAGTTCCCGGAGGCCGTTATAGCCGGCCATGCTGCTGATATTCATGTTTTCCGCCATAAAATAACCTGCGACCATAGAAACAATGTTTATCACCAGCGAGTCGAGCAATGCTTTTCCAAACGAAGAATAGCCCAGGAGCAGCATGGCGACTGCCTCAACAAGGATAATACCGATCACAATAATGAGGAACATGCCTATCGCATAAGAATATATTTCTTCAGAGCCGGCTACAACATCCAGCAGGTGCAGGTCAATGTGCATGGTGGCTTTTTTTTGAAAATTAGCCAGATTACCGGCCCGGAACAATACTCAAAATGTAGTAAGCTCTTTATTTTTGCCGGAAAACCTTTCTCCTGCTGATTTGTTTATTAGAAAAAAGAAATGATCCACTGGCATACACTTGGCAATGAAGATCAACTGGCAGCAATCATCCGGCAGTCCGGCCTCCGCCCGCAGGTTATTTTCAAGCACTCCACCCGCTGCTCTATCAGCAGTGTGATCAAAAGCAGGCTGGAGCGGGCAGCAGCGCCGGAAGGTGTTGACTTTTATTATCTTGACCTGATTGCCCACCGCTCACTTTCCAGCAAAATAGCGGAAGACCTGCAGGTGTACCATGAATCGCCGCAGGTGCTGCTGGTCAAAAACGGCGCCTGCGTATACGATGAAAGCCACTATGGCATTACCATGGACGACATCATCACAGCAGCATCGGCCGCATAAAAACGTTATTGCAAAAGCATTAATCTTCTCCCCTGCCCTGGTCATTATTGCGCCGCAGCAATGAGAAATCTGCCTTGCCAAACCGGTAGCTGAAAGTAACACGGAAAGTGCGCACATTCCAGCGGCGGTAAGCATCCTGGTAAAACCGATCCGTATCGTAAACAGTGCCAAACCGGTTGGTATTAAACACATCATTGACGCTGAAGGTGAGCGTGCCTTTTTCTTTAAGCAGATCTTTACGCATGGCAAAGTCAACACTGTATTGCGGCTTTCTTCTTCCCTGTGGTATCACCTCTGCCGATTCATACTCTCCCAGCACCTGGAAGCCGAGCCCGTTAAAAACGGATCGCTCATTAGCGGCTTTGATCTTGTAATTCGTCGTCAGCTTGGCCTCCCAGTTAAAGCCCTGGTTGCTCAGGTCCATTCCGTCAATATTGGCATTTACCTTCCTGTACTGCAGGTTGATGGTGGGGGTGATATCAAAGTTTTCGCTCCACTTATGCTGCACGGTAAACTCTGCACCATAGCGGTTGGTAGTGCTGGCATTGATAAAAGTATTGAGTATAGCATCGGGATTGATGCCTGCATTTTTCAATTGCTCATACTGCGCAGCCGTAATGGTGTCGCTGTATTCGGTAATATCATCCGGGTTATTGCGCCAGTACAGC
>DAOLFO010000374.1:0-3005 GCA_035326305.1 Chitinophagaceae bacterium | reverse complement strand
CTGTTTCCTTCATATCAAAAATGCCGGTAGGCATTTCAAAGCTCACTTTCTTCAGGTCCTGTGTGGCCACAAGCCCTTTATTGCCCTGTATGTTGTTGTCCTTAGTAATGTACTGGGCGTATTTATCAGTATAAAAAATGCCTTTGCGCTGGTCCCACCACAGGTCGGGGCTTTTGAGCGTGTCTCCTTTTACCGTTATTACCACCACGCTGTCGCGGAGGTATACCCGTTCTTCCCTTTCATAGTATTTTGCGTAGAGGCAATCCAGCCAGGTTTCTATTTGCAGGCTGTCGTTATAAAAATCCACATGCAGGGAGTCGGGAAATTCCACGTACTGCGAATCGTTGGGCAATCTGCTATCCACCATACGGTACATGAGCGGTGCTATGAGCCGGGCCTTCATTTTTCCTTCCTGGCTCATGTAGCTTTCCACACCGGTAGCTTCTTCCCGCAGCAGTTTATCTTTTGTCCAGGTATCTATATCCTTTTGCGAATTTTCGCAGGCTGCCACAAAGGAAGCAAGAAAAAGAAGCGAAAAAATATGACGGGGCGCCACGGTCATGATAAGGATTATTCGTATTTCCGCTTTCTGAACCAGAGATCCGTCAGAGAGAATCCGGCAGAAAGACGGAAAAGGTTTTCCTTGAGCTGCGAATCGTTGTTGCCTCTTTTGATAAACTCAAAGGCAAGGTTCAGGAAAGTAACCTGGTCAGGAGAGGTCATGCGGCTGTAGTTGGCAATAGGCAGCCCCAGCCCCAGCGATACACCTGTTACCGGCAGCTTTTTGCCAATATAGATATAGTCGGGCCCTGTAAAAAATCCGGCACGGTAAGCCACATTGCTGAAGTAGTTTCTTTTGGGTATTGGCCTTATCTGGCCGCCCAGGCGCAGCTCCCACCTGTCTTTTACTGTAGGGTCCGCCTCACCATAGAAGCGGTAATCGCTCCATTTGCTCTGCAGAAAATCCATACCCACCATCCAGCTTGGCTTATTTACACCGCCTATCTGTTCCAGCACAAATCCATAGGTGTAGGATGAGGGATATACTATTTCACCCTTGCGGTCTTTCTGTACAGATACACTGTCGAGCTGCAGATAGCCGGCAGATTCGCTGTAGGTATATGTTTCCCGGGTGATATCCTGCGTGGCTTTGATGGACTGCTTCCAGTTGCCATAGGCGCCCAGCGTCAGCAGCATATTGCTTTTTAACCGCACCACATATTGCAGGCCGGCATTGAAATACAGGTCGCCATAGGAGGTAATGGTTTGAAAGTTGCCGGCATTGTAGAGCAGGCTGTCATTAAAAATATTCAGGCGGTTGCTGTAATCCTTTTTACCAAAAAAATAACCGCCGTTAATACCAAGCGCCAGCGTATGGTTAGCACTGATATTGATGCGGTGGCCAACACCCATCGAAGCAAGGTAAGCGCCGCCGTCGCCCTGGTTCAGGGTAAAGGCACTGTCAATAGGCTGCCCGGTATTAGGGTCTGTAAGCAGTGATGAACGCCCGATTTTGTAGCTGATGCGGGATACCGGGCGAAGGCCAAAGCTCAACCCCCATTTGGGAGAAAGAGGCACGCCTAACTGCACATGAGAAAAAATGGCGTTGCTGGCATTGAACTTTTCAATATTATTTGGCTCCCGAAGCGCACGGTTTTCCAGGTTAATACCTATATCAAGAATAGCCCGCCCTGCTTGCAGTTGCTTTGATTTTTGCTCTTTGAATGACTGGAAAAAAGCGTAAGAAGCCGGGTTGTTGAAATTGACCGAAAACATATCGTGGTAGCCGGCAGAAAAACTGCCCATGCCCCGGTTAATGATATTGGTGGAAGGTACCAGGTCGCCCATACCATAGCGGCTGTAGGGGGAGTTGTCCTGTGCCTGTACGGCAACCACAAAGCCAAAAAGAAAAAAGCAGATAGCAAACCGGTGTATCATCCTGCCCGCCAAAACACTCCCTAATACGTTGACTTTCTTAGGGGTTATTAACTTCGCTGATAGCATAAAGACCTTTAAAGATTAAATCAGGGTCTGCAAATATCTTGTTTTTCAGGTGGGAAGCCAAATACACTATATCACCCCCGGTTAAGACCACGTTAAAGTTGTCGAATTTTTCGGCGTATCCGTCTATGAATCCATCCATTTCGTAGGCCATTCCCAGTATCACCCCGCTGTGTATGTTGGTTTTTGTGTCATATCCAATCAGGGGTACATCAGCCGCCGCCTCCACTACGGGCAGCTTGGCGGTGTAATGGTTGAGCGACTTCAGGCGCATCTCCAGTCCCGGCGAAATGCCCCCGCCTACCAGCTCTTTGTATTTATTGATAAAATTGTAGGTAATGCAGCTACCCGTGGCAATAACAAGGTTGTTTTTACCCGGATAAAAATGTACGGCCCCTGCTGCCAGGGCCAGGCGGTCGGCTCCAATGGTCTCCGGCTTGCCTACAGGCGTGGTAAAGGGCAGGCGGGTAAGGTGGCTCAGCTTATGAAACTTGGTATGGGCCGCCAGCAGTGTTTCCATTTCAGGGTTATGGTCCACTACCGAAGAAAGGATTGATTTGCGGGGCGCATAAGTATTAATCAGCTCACGGATACTGTCAGCAGAATCATCTTTCAGCACAAATACTTTATCCAGCTCATCATCGCGGAATACGGCTGCCTTTTTGCGGGTATTGCCAAAGTCGAAACAAAGTGTGGTGGTGAGCATCTGACCTGTTTTATTAAAAAATAAAAATACTTGCTTTTGGGTACTGTGGCTGTTTAATTTTTTAAAGGCCGGGTGGTGTAAGAGGTTTAAGGTTTGATGTTTAAGGTTGGGGTAGGGGTTGCAGGATGTAAGGTGTATGATGTACGGGGTAGCGATTACCTGATAGATGTCTGATTTATGGATTGCTGATTTGGCAATTTACTAATAGTTAATAGCTGTTAGCCGCAAGATGTACGGCATGGCGATTTACGAATTTCGATTTAGGATTTACGAATGAGGTGCTGGCTGTTGGCCGCTT
>DAOLFO010000373.1:0-3010 GCA_035326305.1 Chitinophagaceae bacterium | reverse complement strand
TCCCTTTGTCAGCACCAGGACTGGCGTAGAGTTTTACCACATTCGTTCTCAAAAAAGTAGCATTGACGCCTGCGCTCCAGCGAAAATCACCCCGGCGTATGATATCGCCACCCAACTCTAACTCTATTCCTTTATTATTCAGTTGACCGATATTTTGTAATGCTGAAGAAAATCCGGTAGTGCCTGAGATAGGCACATCCTGCAACAGGTCTTTGGAATCCCTGTTAAAATATTCGATAGAGCCGGTAAGCCGGTTACTAAACAAACCAAATTCAATAGCTACATCTGTGGTATAGTTAGTTTCCCACCTGATACCAGCATTACCCGGAGTATTAATGGTAATACCGGCCTGCTCCATATAGTTATTACCATACCCGGCCAAGGCCCGCCATCCAAAATTGTTGAATGGCATGGTGCCATTTATACCATAAGATGCACGCAGGCGCAGACTGCTGATTGCTTCTATATTTTTCATGAAGGATTCCCGGTCAATACTCCAGGAAGCGCCGGCTGACCAGAAGTTACCCCACCTGGTTTCAGGTGCCAGGCGGGAAGAACCATCACGACGAAATGAAAATGAGGCACGGTATTTCTGATTATAGTTATACTCCACCCTTGATAACAGAGACTGAATATTATAACCCCAGTTATAGGAGTTAGAAGTTTTTTCGCCTGCTGTTGCTACGGTGTACACCGTACTCGAGGGAAGGTTAGTACCGGTAGCACGTATATAATCTGTTTTATTTTTTTCTGCTTCGTAGCCTATCAGCACATTAACATCATGCACTCCAAAGCTTTTATCATAATTCAGCGTAGTAGATGATACCGTTTTTACAAAATTTGTCAGAAACTCGTTAATAGTTCCATTAGTGGACTGCCCATTAAAGTGCTTGGCACTATAGTATAAATTTTCTCTTACCCGGCTGTCATTGTAAGAAAGCAAGGATTTAATGCTGAGTGAAGGAAGCAAATGTATCGTGAGTCCGCCAATGGCGCTGAGATTTAAAGTATTCGATGTTGTTTCCCACTCGTTTTTATAATATTCATTGTTATAGGCCAGGCTGCCGAAACGTGCAGTAAAAGGCAGGCCGGTTTTATAATCAGTAGGCCAGTATAGCGGCCACAGTAAGTTGCGTGACTGGAAAAATGTATTCGATCCGGTATTGCGGGTATCGTTAAATCCTATTTGCCGGTTTTTGGCCACATTCAGATTGGTCATGAACTCCACGAATTTTCCCACTTTTTGATTAAGGTTCACGCGGCCTGATATACGGTCAAATTCGTTTTCCGCTATCCGGCTTTCATCTTTTGTATAAGACAGAGAAGAATAATAAGTTGTTCCCGCATTACCGCCACTAATGGAAAGATCATTGGTATTATACATCCCGGTTCTGAACAACACATCATCCCAATCAAAATATCTGCCATTCCGGTTTTCTATACCATCTGTCCTGCCGGTAATCAGCACATTTTCATAACGTCCCGTACCAGATGTTGAGAAATCATATCCATGCCTGTTAAACCTGCTGCTCAGCCTGCTTAACGCATTGGTATTCGCAAATGCCTCTGTTTGTCCGGCTGAAGTATTCAGATCATGAAACACCTGGTACAACATATTAACCTGTTCCTGCACACCAGCTGCTTCATAGTTATCAGTTGCCCAGCCGGGCGTCAGGCTGACAGAGCTTTTGAGACTAATAACCGGCTTACCCGCTCTGCCTCTTTTGGTAGTGATAACTACTATACCATTAGCCGCCCTGGAACCATATAAGGAAGATGCTGCCGCATCTTTTAATACAGTGATAGACTCAATATCGGCAGGGTTCAGTGTGTTCATAATGTTATTAGAGGTATAGATATAATCACCTAACTGGCCGCTGGAACCAGAAACTACCGGTATCCCATCTATTACATAAAGAGGCTCATTGGATGCATTCATAGACCCAATACCCCGTATACGTAAGGCAGAAACTGACCCGGCCTGGCCGCTGGTTTGTGTGACCTGCAGGCCGGAAACTTTTCCAACCAGTGCATTTTCAAAAGAAGTGGTGGGCATGTCCTTGATTGCCTCCTGCTTCACTACAGAAGCAGCGCCGGTAAAAGATCGTTTGGTAGAAGTACCATAGGCAACCACCATTACTTCATCCAGGTCGCCGGCAGAACCCAGCTCCACATCATAATTTGCAGCAGCGCCTACCGCAATTTCCTTAGGAGCATACCCGGCAAATGTAATGACCAGCACAGGGCTGCTGCCTGTAACCTGGATACTGAACTTACCAGCCTCATCGGCAACAACATTATTTGTTGTTCCTTTTTGATGAACAGTGGCGCTTGCCAACGGTTGCCCCGCAGTACCTTTTACCGTACCAGTGATTTGCCTGGTCTGACTATAGGCAACGATGGGAAAAAGTAATACTCCCAACAGTATTACTTTTAAGAAAGACTTAAAACTCATAGCAGTTGTGTTTAAAATGTTTTTCAATAAAAGTTGTGGAGATTACTGGAAGTTACGAAAACCAGCACATAAACGCACAAGCAATGCCTGTTTTTCGAATAAAATATTCATCTTTTCCCGCAAAATCCTGCAAAAATTTACATCCGTCCCAAAAAAATAATCCCGGCATCAACCGTAAGGCAATATTTTTGTTATCCATTTATATTAAACAATAAGACTGATTTCTGACATTTTAAACCAAACTGTTATGGCATTTACACTTCCTGCGCTCCCTTACGCAACAGACGCACTCGAACCTCATATTGATAAACAAACCATGGAAATCCATCACGGCAAGCACCACCAGGCCTATGTGGACAACCTGAATAAAGCCATTGCCGGCACAGAACATGAAAATAAATCGCTGGAAGAACTGGTGGCAAAGGCCGGCAGCATTTCTCCCGCTGTACGCAATAATGGTGGCGGCCACTGGAACCACAGCTTTTTCTGGGAGCTGCTTTCGCCCAATGGCGGCCAGCCCGAAGGAGCCCTTGCAGATGCTATTAATGCAGCATT
>DAOLFO010000372.1:0-3011 GCA_035326305.1 Chitinophagaceae bacterium | reverse complement strand
GGATAGTGCCGTTCGGGCTTTTCCACATTTGCTTCAGGTTAAATTCCTTTACCCTGGCTTCGTCGGGTGTGATGGTGGCGCATTTAATACCCACACCATACTGTTTGATAGCGTTGGCCGCATCCACCGTTACCTGGTCATCAGTCTTGTCACGGTACTCTATGCCCAGGTCAAAATATTTGATATCCAGGTCTATATAAGGCAGGATCAGCTTATCCTTGATGAATTTCCAGATAATACGGGTCATTTCATCACCATCCAGCTCTACTACGGGATTTGCAACTTTGATCTTTTGGGCCATAAGTCTTTTTTTAAGGTTAATATTCAAAGGCCTGTGCAGGCCGGCGGGTGGCAAATCTACAATATATAGGGGCTTTTTGAGTGCTGCAAAGGGAAAGAGTTGGAAATATTTGCCCCGGCAAAGCGGTAAAAAATTTGATTTGGATCAAAAAACAGCGTACCTTTTGAGTGAACCGCCGGATGATGGACAAGCTTCTACCATTTCTGGATTACCTGCAAAAATTCGTAAATATCTCCGCTGATGAGTTTGCCGAATTTTTGAGCCCGGTGCTGAAAGTACGCCATTTTGAAAAGCGGGAATACCTTACCAAAGCCGGGGAAATAGAGAATTATTTCAATTTTATCATTAAAGGTCTTGTCCGGAAGTTTTATAAAAAAAACAGCCACGAGATCAATACACAGATATCTACCGAAGGGCATATCATCCTCAGCCAGGAATCTTTTCACAGCCGTACCCCTTCCGAATACTATGTGCAGGCCATAGACCCGTCAGTAGTGCTGTCTATTAAATTTAACGACCTGGAAAAAATATACAGCCAGTCACACCGCATAGAGCATATCGGCCGCCTTGTTGTTACGCATACCATGGTATTGAAAGATCGCTGGCAGATGCAGATGATTAAAATGACGCCGAGGGAAAGGTTCCTGAACTTTGTAACACGCAATCCTGAACTACTAAACAGGGTGCCGCAAAAATACCTGGCGAGCTACCTGAACATTAAACCGGAAACTTTCAGCCGGTTTAAGCATTTGCTGAAGCACCAGCATAAAAATAACTCCCACTAAGGCCTTCATCAGCCCAGGGCCACATCCAGGATCATCATCACCAGGAAGCCGCCGATAAAGCCCAGCACCGAGCGGTCGGTGTATTTGTCCCTTTGTGTTTCGGGAATCACTTCTTCCACCACCACAAAGATCATGGCACCGGCAGCAAAGGCAAGTGCAAAAGGCAAAACGGGCTGCATATAAATAACGGCCAGTGCACCGGCCACGCCGGCTGCCGGCTCTACAATGGCGGAAAGCTGCCCATACCAAAAGCTCCTCCTGCGGCTTACGCCCAGCCTTCTCAGTGGCATGGCCACGGCAATGCCTTCCGGGAAATTTTGAATACCAATACCCAGTGCCAGCGCTATAGCACCGCTTACTGATGCATCTTCCATACCCAGTGCGGCTGCGCCAAACAGTACACCTACTGCCAGCCCTTCCGGGATATTGTGCAGGGTGATGGCAAGAATAAGCAGTGTGGTGCGGTGCAGCTTTGTTTTTACCCCTTCTTTTTCTTCAATGCCAAAGTTGAGGTGCAGGTGCGGCGTTACTTTATCCAGGAAGTAAATAAACAGGGCACCCAGCAAAAAGCCAACGGCTGCGGGCATCCAGCTCATGCCCGGGTACATTTTTTCAGAAATTTCGATAGCAGGGTTAAGGAGCGACCAGAAGCTGGCGGCCACCATCACCCCGCCTGTAAACCCGAGCATGGGATCGAGCACGGAGCGGCTCAGGCTCTTAAAGAAAAAGACCAGGGAAGCGCCTAATGCGGTCACAATCCAGGTAAAGGTGGTGGCGATCAGTGCGGCGTAAACAGGCCCTATTTCAATAAAGAATTTTTCTACAGACTGCAGCATGGGGATTATTTTACAAAAATATTTTGCGCCAGCAGCTCACTAATGGCAATGGTTTGCTGGCCTGTTTTTATTTCTAATGATTTATCGTAGCTGAATTTCTTCTTTACTTCCAGCCGCGTGCCGATGGCAATTTTTTTATGGCCCAGCAGCTCCAGCATTTCGGATGACTGATCGCTTACATGGCTCACTACGGCAGGCCGGTTAAGCGGCAGATCGGTGAGGCAAATCTGCCGCGGGGCTTCTATCTTCCCGCTGGCATCCGGTATGGGATCCCCGTGCGGATCATAGCGGGGAAAGCCAAGAAATTCATCCAGCTTATCAATCAGTTTTTTGTCTCCCACATGCTCCAGTTCTTCTGCCACATCATGCACTTCGTCCCAGGTGAATTTTAATTTTTCTGCCAGGAAATATTCCCAAAGCCGGTGGCGCCTTACTATCAGCAAGGCCAGCTTCCGGCCTTCATAGGTAAGCTGAAAGCCATGATAGGCTTCATAGTGGATCAGCTTTTTTGCTTTTAGCTTCTTCATCATATCCGTCACGGAAGCAGGCTTCGTTTTCAGCTCCGCTGCCAGCGCATTTGTGCTGACGGCCTTGCCGCGGTCGAGCCGGTAAATGGCCTTGATATAGTTTTCTTCACTGACAGAATAATTTAGCATGGCTAAATATAATTTTAGGCAAATCTAAATTATTATCCCGGATTTTCAAAGCAAAGGCTTGATGTTGAGAGGGGAAACACTTAAATTGCCCTGCCAACTGTTTAATTATGCCTGTATACAGATGGATTTACCTGTTCATTTTCACCATCGTGCTGGCCGGGGCTGCCTGCAGGAGTGAGAAGAAAAAAGTATCGCTTGCCGGTGAGGATGAAGTAAGCATCAGGGATTTTGTTGACTTTTTCCCGGAGCTGATACTGCCTTACGGGCTGGCGGATACATCGCTGGCGAAAAAAGATAATGACTCCCTGCTGATCAGCAATAAGGTTTTTGCCCAGTTTGTTCCTGATTCGGTGAAGCAAATGCTTTTTGGAAAAGGCGTAAAGCCCAAAATATACCCGCTGGGAAAAGTGACTGCTGATGAGCAGTATTTATT
>DAOLFO010000041.1:0-15567 GCA_035326305.1 Chitinophagaceae bacterium | reverse complement strand
CATATAAGAAACCCTTACACACCCTGATGTCGCAAATAAAACAGGTAACGCATTAAAATTAATAGCGTAACCCGTTAAATATTCATTCGCTTACTTTTTTCTTTTAAACCAGCGCAGGGGGTTCAGGCTATCCAGCAGCCTGTCCCAGAATCCCCGGGGCTTTACCTCTTCATCATAGTAACCGCCTTTTTCACCATAGCCATAGCCATAGCCGTACCGGCCATAACCATAATATCCATAGCCGGATTTAAGCTTCACATCATTTACAACGATAGATACTTTGGGCAGCTTATTCTCATTATACAGCTCATCTATCAGCACTATCTGCTTTTTAAAAGTATGGCCCTGCCGCACTAAATACAGGGTGCAGTCGGCATACCGGCTTAGCGTAAGGGCATCGCTCACCATTCCCACAGGCGCCGTATCTATCACCACCACATCAAAGCTTTTTCGCAAACGATCAAACATTTCAGTCACTCTTTCATCCAGCAGCAGCTCTGATGGGTTGGGAGGAATAGGGCCGCAGGGCAGTACAAACAGGTTTTCAATATCCGGTACTGGTACGATCAGCTCTTCCAGGTCTCCCTTACCCACCAGGTAATTGCTGATCCCGGCTTTGCGGCTCATATTCAGCCCTGATAATACTTTTGGCTTGCGGATATCAAATTCCAGGATAACGGTTTTTTTTCCTGTCAGCGCCATTACTGCTGCCACATTGGTGCTGACAAAAGATTTACCCTCGCCGCTGAAGGAGGAGGTAACCAGTATAACCGGATTTTCTTTTTTTGTAAGCACATACTGCAGGTTGGACCGTATGATACGGAACTGCTCAGCCACCATACCCCGGCTGGTTCTATTCACCACCAGCGTGTTTTCAGAATAAGAATGACCTACTTCACCCAGTATAGGCATGTTGGTGTTTCTTTCAATCTCATGCCTGGAAGTAATTTTATCATTCAGCAGTTCTGCCAGGAAGATAATCAGCGCTGGCAGGCCCAATCCCAGCAACACGGCTATTAACTGCACGGTCCGCTTATTGGGAGATACAGGTACCGTGGATGCTGTCGCTTTTTCCACCACTTTACTGTTTGACACAGTTGCCGCCCTTGATATAGCTGTTTCCTCCCGTTTGTTTTCTAAAAGACTGTATGTTGTCAGCTTGGTATTAATTTGCCTTTGAAGGTCGAGCAGGTCTTTTACCTTGTAGGGGAGCTGCTTCAGGTATTGCTTATCTGCCAGGCTTCCTTTTTGCATGGCGCTCACCTGATCCAGGTAGCTCATCCGGATATTTTTCAGATTTTCTCTCAGGCTCTCCCGTTGCTTTTCAATTAATCCGTCAGCTTCTTTTACCGCCGGGTTGCCTGCCGGTATGCTGGCATTCAGAAGTGCCTGGCGCTCCAGTTGTGCTCTGTTATAACCAGCCACCAGTTCATTCAGCGTCAGGTCATCCAGGCCAAGCGAGGATGGCACTACTTCTGAATACCGGTTTTTTTTGTCTTTAATATAGTCGGCAATAATATCTATGGCCTCTACCTTAAGATCAATTTCAGAAACAAGCTTATTCGTTTCCCTGAGCTTATCCAGGTAGCCGGCCCCCTGGGCTTCTGCATTAAACAGTTCTTCCTGCTGGCGCAGCACCAGCTCCAGGGCCATAATGCTATCAGCCTCGCTTTTCAATTTTTCCAGGCGTCCGTCAATAAAGCTGATGGTTTGATCGTTGGAATAGTTATTCTGCTCAATGGAGAGCGAGTCATATTGCACCATCAGGCTATTTACCACATCTGCCGCCAATTGGGCATTGGTAGCCTGCAGGTTGATATTCAGAATACCTGTTCCGTTGATTTTTGGCGCCACCCTGATACCTGAAGCCAGGCCTGCTGCCACCACGTCTTCGTTCTGCCGGATTACCTTATAAACACCCGTTGCCGTCTGCACATTTCTTTTTAACAGCCGGAAAACACCAAACTCGTTTTTAAATAACTGGTTATATGAAAACTGTTCGTTGCCTTTGTTGACAGAAAATGTCTGGTTATCCTGAAATGCTATTTCCATGGTAAACCCACGAACACTATCCTGGAGCTCCAGTACATCCAGGTAAAATGGGGCTGCCGTGTAGATGTTCAGCTCTTTCACTTTACCTACAGAGCGGTATTCCAGGTCAAGACCCAGCTTTTTCACCACCCTTTTCATCAGCGGTTTTGACCGGAGCACTTCCATTTCATTCTGGATATTTTGTGTCCTCCCGCTTCCTGATATCAGGTCCTCTACTTTATCCGTACGGCCAGGCTGCTGCTTTTCATTATTGATCAGCATAGTGCCGGTAGCTCCGTATATTTTTGTAGTATAGCGCAGGTACAGCCATGCGCCAAATAAGGCAATAGCCAGTGAAAGCAGGAAAAAAGGCAGGAACCGGATGTATTTATAAAAAAGTTCCTTGATGGTCAGCCCCTGCAATTCAATCCTGGTATTACTATTGCTTTGCTGTTCTTCCATTAAACAGGATTAATAAAATAAAAGAAGGTTTTATTGAAACAACCGTACAACAACGGCTGTTGCGGTAATAATGCTGATGATAAAGCCGGCCTGCCGGAAAAATGTTTCCTGGTCCTGCCGCCTGGCTTTTTTACTTTGGGGATAGACAATCACCACATCATTTTGCTTTAAATGATAGTAAGGTGAGGTAAAGATCTCCTTTGACGAAAGATCCACTACTGCTATTTCCTGCTGCCCCTGGTTTTCCCGGATGATTTTTACTTCTTCTTTTTTGCCAAAATCAGTCAGATCCCCAGCCATGCTGATGGCTTCCAGTATCGTCACCCGTTCATTGGGAAATGTAATAGGGCCGGGTGCTTTCACCTCTCCCAGCACAGATACTTTCAGGTTCTGAAAGTTGATGATCACCGCCGGATCAGTGAGCACCGTGTCATTTTCATTGATCTTTTTCCGGATATACTCAGCCAACTCCAGCTTGGTCATCCCTTCTGCATGGATAAGGCCCGCTCTCGGGTATTCAATATTACCGTTGGCATCCACCAGCAGGCCTGCTGCACCACCCGATTCTCCGTTGCCGCCCAACGACGGCAGGTTATAAGGAGCATCCGAAACTTCCCGTTTTGTACTGGCGCTGTATACCTGTATTGACAGACGGTCATACTTCTGTATCCGCAACTCCGGCACCTTAATGCCGATACCGGTGGTATCCTTTACATCCTGCAAATACAAAGGCATTTTCTGCTGTGTTTTACAGGAAAATAAAAAGACGGAAAATAAGAGAAGCAGGAAAAATGAAAAGCGTTTCATGGATTGTCTTTAACGGCAACTGGCTGTATCCCGGTTCAGGATTCCGCCGAAGTTAGTTTAGTTCTGTCAATATGCGCCACCAGTTGGTAACCCAGGCTTTCAATCGCCACTTTGGCCATTTTCTGCCGCACGGCCAGCACTTTTCCTTCCTTATCCATAAAAGGGCCGGCCATCACCCGCACTTTCTGGTTCACTTTCAGTTCCAGCGGCTCCACCAGCACATGCTCATATTCATCCAGAAAAAGCCTGATTGCCGCTATCTCTTTTTCCCTGATCACAGCAGGCTTACCTTCTGTATATACAAAGTTGATGACACCGGGCGTCATCCGCACCGCAGTCCGGTCATCATCATTCACCTTTACAAACACGTAGGATTTAAACAGGGGCTCCTCCACCACCTTTATCCGGTCGCTCCACTTTCTCTTTACTTTATTGAGAGGGCAATAGCTCTCCAACCCTTTCTCTATCAGGAGCTGGTTCACTTTTTTTTCCCACCGGGGGCGGCTGTAAATTGCTAACCACTTGCGGCTCATAGCATTTGCGCTTGTGCATGGCTTCGCCACGTCAGTCACAGGCATTTTTTGTGTAACTGTTAAAAATCAGGACACTATAACGGAAAAGACAGCATTTCATTGCCATCTGCCTGCAAATATAGGTGGGTGCATGGGACTGGCAAAGGAATAAAATTGGCTTAGCTTGAATCAATTATCCCCAGCGGTTAATAAGATTTGGCAGCCGGCGCCACAAAATTATTGCCATAAATTATTTCCGTACTTCCTTACACAGCTATTTTCATAGGGAAACCAATACTGGTGTTTAAACACCCATCCGCAGCTCATGACCCGGCATCCGGCCTGTTGTTCGTTGGCCGTTGCCGTCTCCCGCACTATCAACTTATTTTATCCACCCCACCGTTATCTTAATCTCATCCTCAACAACTCAACCCCTCAACAAGTCCCTCACCATTTGCTTTTCCCCCCACAATAAGCTACATTTATCCAAACCAACCAGCTTTGAACTCCCGTTTTTACTCCCTCGATGTTTTTCGCGGCGCCACTGTCTGCCTCATGATACTGGTCAACAATCCCGGCTCCTGGAGCCATATGTTTGCCCCGCTCAAGCATGCCCCCTGGCATGGATTGACACCGACTGACCTGGTATTTCCCTTCTTTTTATTTGCCGTGGGCAATGCCCTTGCCTTTGTGATGCCCCGGCTGGAGCAGGGCGGCGCAGCCCTTTTCTGGAAAAAAGTCATTAAGCGCAGCCTGCTTATTTTTCTTATAGGCCTGTTTCTCAACTGGTGGCCTTTTGTAAGCTGGAAGGAAGGGGAGCTGGTATTCCGCCACTGGGTAAACCCCGATAATCCCGAAAGCGGCGTACGCATTTTTGGCGTACTGCAGCGCATTGCTGTTTGCTATTTCTTTGCTGCTATTATTATTTATTACTGCAAAGTCAGGGGAGCTTTCCTCGCTGGCCTCCTGCTCCTATTATTATACTGGGTGCTTTGCTACCTGGGCAATCCCGGTGACCCTTACAGCCTGGCCGGCTGGTTTGGAACAGACATTGACAAAGAAATACTCGGCACTGCCCACCTGTACAAGGGAGAAGGCGTGCCTTTCGATCCCGAAGGGCTGATGAGCACCCTTCCGGCCATCGTTCAGGTATTATTTGGTTACCTCGTGGGTTTTTATATCCGCAACAAGCCGCAGCAAACACTGCTGCAGGCCGAAATGGCAAAAACAACCTTGCTCAAAGGCGGTGTACTTTATCCTATGATAACAGGATTGTTCCTGGCCGCCTGTATTTTACTCATTACAGGCTATGCCTGGGATATGGTGTTTCCCATTAACAAAAAAATATGGACAAGCTCCTATGTAGTATATACCACCGGGCTGGCGCTGGCGATTATTGCAGCAATGATTTATATCATAGAAATAAAAGAGGTTAAAAATGCGCTCACCCGCTTCTTTGATGTATTTGGCAAAAATGCGCTTTTCGTTTTTGCCCTCAGCGCCTTTTTGCCCAAAGGGCTCAACCTTATACGTTTTGCAGACGGCAGCACACCCTGGAACTGGCTGTATAAGCATGTATGGTCTAAGGTATTGCCACAAACGCCGGAAGTGGGTTCACTGCTGTATGCGCTCACGGTCATTACCTTTATGTGGTTTATCTGCTGGTGGCTGGATAAAAAGAAAATTTACATTAAAGTATAGCGGCTGATTTGATGGTGTAAGATTTAGAGATTCCCGATTTAGTGATTGGCTGTGACAGGGAATGTACAGTACACGATGCACGCCGCCCGGTTGCCCGGTTAAAGCACGGCTCCTTAACAGTATTTTATCTTTCCTGGCAAAAAATAGTTGTGTAATAAAACAGCAGCTTTCATCTGTAAGTCATAAAATAAATACAGATGAACAAAATAAGCATCATCGCATCATTCCTTTTTATAGCCATTGCGGCTTCAGCTCACCAGGATATAAACACAGGTTTGCCCGGTGGCAAAAAATGGCTGCTCAAAGAAATAAAGCTGGGTGACAGCAGCATTGCTGTTAATACAAAAGCATTCATCCGGTTCGACACGGAGCAAAACCGTGTGAGCGGCAACGGTAGTTGCAATAGTTTTGGCGGCAGCCTGCAAATCAGCAATGACAGCATCAGCATACAGCACCTGTTTTCTACCAAAATGTATTGCGAAGCCGTACAGGGAACAGAAGACCAGTTTTTTCAACTGCTGGCACAGGCAGATAAGTATGCTGCAGAAAATGATATACTGCGCTTGTACCAGGGCGATACGTTACTGCTGGTATTCAGCATAGAAAAAGAAAAGGCAGTGTAGCGCTGCCTTTTCTTTATATGGTTATACAATTAAAACAACCGGCATTACAGGCTGCGCACTGATGATAATGCGCGGGCTGCCCGCAGCCGGTGATAACAGTAATAGGAGATAATCAGCACCGCCATTGTCACTAATGGGAAAAAGGAGCTGGCCATCCAGCCATCCACCGCCACCAGGCTGATAAAAGCAAAAGTAAAATCAAAGGCAAAGCCGGCATAAGCCCACTCCCTGACCGTACGTGGTACCTGCGGAAGGATCAGCGCTACGGCGCCGATCACTTTGGCCACTGTTAAGGCTGTTCCGAAATATTCGGGATAACCAAGATGGCGTATCCCTTCTTTTGCCATTTCTGTATGCCCGGTCAGGGCAGGCATCACTCCCTGAAAAATGAATAACAGGGAAGTGGATATCCAGTAAATAATTTTGTACGTCTTCATGATTCGTTGGTTTTAGTACAACAAAATTATATCCGCACACTTTACCACAGGCGTGCTATAGCCGACTATTATACGGGGCAAATGCGACAAAAACCATTCTGTCCCAACCTTAAACCTTGAACTTTAAACTTTGAACTTTAAACCCTGCCTCCCGAACCCTTCTTCCCCCACTGCTTATGTGGTGCGCCATCCATCTTTACAATTTTTGGCGTAAACTGTCCTACTATATCCACCAGCAATTGTTGCGATTGCATCACTACATGAATGTCCTTGTAAGCAAATGGCGATTCATCCAGTCCGCCACCCAGCAGTTTCACGCCATGCTTATCCAGTTCCTCTCTCATTTGCCTGTCCGTTACTGATTGCAGTGCTTTGCTGCGGCTCATCTTTCTTCCTGCACCATGGGATGCTGAGTTGACAGAGGCAACCTCTCCTTTACCTTTTACAATAAACCCGGCTGCCGTCATCGAACCGGGAATAATACCCAGCACATCTTTCCCTGCAGGTGTAGCGCCTTTTCTGTGTACAATTACCTCCTGCCCTTCATACATTTCCTTCCAGGCAAAGTTGTGGTGGTTCTCCACCCGCTTTAGTGGTTTTCTTCCCAGTTGTTTAGCAATCTTATCGTGCATCACATGGTGGCAGGCCGATGCATAATCCCCGGCCAGGTTCATCGCCAGCCAGTACTCATGTCCCTCTGCTTCATCAAGTGTCAGCCAGGCCAGGTTTTTCGCTTCCTGCGGCAGCCGTCTTTTGCTGATGGCCAGCTTTGTATAATGGTTGGCAATATTGGCCCCCAATGCCCGTGAACCGGAGTGCGTCAGAAAACCTACATAGCTTCCCGCTTCCACACCCGGCACAGCATCCTTCTCTGCTATTTCCACTATCCCAAATTCGGCAAAGTGATTACCGGAGCCGGATGATCCCAATTGTTTCCATGCCCTTCCGTGCAAGGGTTTAAGCAATGGCAATTGCCTGAACAGCTCATTCTCCATCACGGCATGATCGGCAGCTTGCTGAAATTGTGCACCGCTTCCAAACAGTGTAGCCACACCCAGCTCCCGTATAAAAAATGCCTCCCGGTTCACCAGCTCTTTTGGATCAATATCATACAGGCTCAGGCACATCCGGCACCCGATGTCTACTCCCACACCATAAGGTATCACTGCATTTTGCGTAGCTAATACGCCACCAATAGGCAGTCCGTACCCGCTATGGGCATCCGGCATCAAAGCACCTGCAACTGCTATGGGCAACTTTGCCGCCTGGTACATCTGGTGCATCGCCCCTTCTTCAATATGCTCCTGCCCGAATACACTAAATTGTATTCCCTGCTGGTTCAATGATATTTCTGCATTCCCTTCCTTCTTCTTTGGCATTAGTTGCGCTGCTATCAATCCCAGCACCGCATCCTTCTCATACTCCACCGGCTCCGCCAGTATTCTTTTTAATATGTCCATTACCTCCTCCTTTTCATGATGCTTGTAATGCTTATGCACCACACGCATGGCTATGCTGATCACCGGGCCCTCCGGGTAATCAATAGCTCTCAGGTCTTTCCCTGTTATTTTTAATTTGCTCATAAAACTATTTTTAAACCTCCTGAACCTTTTAAACATTAAACCTCAAACTTCAAATCTCATTTCAAATAAAAAACATCCGGCACCGGCCGGCACCGGATGTGTGTTTATTTCTGCGCCACAAATATCTGCTTCAACTGGCTTACCAGGTCACCGTTACCATTTACACTGATGTTAGTGATCTTATCTGCAATTTTCTCTACATACTCCATTTCCTTCAGCTTCCATAGCATTACATTATCCTCCATCAGTTTGGCAGTGTTCAGCAGGCTCCGGGTGCTGGCTGTTTCTTCCCGGCGCATGATAGTGTTAGCCTGTGCTTTCTTCTCTGCTATCAGTACCTGGTTCATGATCTCTTTCACATCACCCGGCAATATGATATCCCTGATGCCGAAGTCATTCACGTCCACGCCCAGCTCTTTTGCTTTCTGCTTCATTTGCTCCAGCACAAACTTTGCAACGGTATCTTTCTTCTCCAGCAGCTCATCAAAACTGAAGCCGGCCACATATTCCCGCAGGGCCAGTTGGAAAGCTACATAGAGCTGCTTATCATACTCCTTGTTATCCAATATAGCTGTCTCTATATCTGCTACCCTATACTGTGCCCACGCATTGATGCGCAATGCCGCTTTATTCCTGGTCAGTATTTCCTGGCCATTGATCTCCAGTTGCTGCTGGCGCATGTCCACCCTCGCTATATGCACTGTGATGCTGTTCTTCCACCAGTAGTACACACCGCTGTCAAGCACCCGGTCATATTTACCGTCTGCAAACAGGATCGCTTTTTCATAATTCTCCACATTTACGGTACGCACATATGGCGCTACCTGCCTGCTCATCAGTATAGTCCTGCTGATATCTTCAGTGATGGCTATCTTACCAATATCCGCCCATACAAATTTATAATCAACAATACCTTTCCAGAAAGCATACCTTCCGGCAACCAGCACGTTGCTCAGCAATCCCTGCTCATACTGCAGTACTATCTCGTTCTCTTTTACATCGGTTACATACAGGGCATCGGCCAGCGCTTTATCCTGCAAAAGGATATTCAGGTCAATCGGTGCTGCAAATGGCCTGGTTTTATCATAATACTGTATCACTTCATTTCCCCAAAACCAGTACACGCCTTTGGTCAGCATCCTCTTATACTCCCCGTCTTTGAAAACCAGCGCCACCTGGTATTCATTTACTTTTACTTTTTTCATTTTTTTATCTTTTAACTGTTATTACCTGTTTAATAAAACCAGTATTTCATACCACCGGCTATCAGCGGAGGCAGGCTGAGCCTAAACTATTGTATATTTTATGCAACAAGTGCCTGCAAGCTTTTTGCCTACTGCCAGTCATCGCCTTTATTATACAAGCCATCTGTACATTACCTGCCTGCAGGCCGTTAGCCGGTTGCCATACTTCCCGCCATGTGCCAGCATACCCAAAACGTACACCGGCGAAGTACCAGGGAATTGTATGGCCGGCATGAAATACCAGCTTTATCACTTCACCATTTTTTAAGAAGTGGTGTACTTCTTTTTACGAAGCATCCCCATTGCTTTGCGTTTACCAATTCCGCCATTCTCCCGTTGGGGGAGAAGCAGGACTCGAACCTGCAAGTGGTTGCACTTCCCGTTCAGGAAACTGCGTGTTACCGGTATGCCCTGCTGCAGCAACAGCATACAGGTAGCTATAGCGCCTGCACTGCTGTGCCTTTAAAAAACACAAGCATAGTTTAACTGCCGGAGAGGCAATACCAGCCCTGCCGTTAAGCAAGCTTTTGCGCTGACACCCGGTCAGCTATCAGGTTGAAATCAATTCATCAATTCTGCAGTGCGCCGGAACCCGATTATCTCCACTTTTTCCGGCTCCTGCCTTTTCTCATGCTGGTTGGCAATCTCCGCTATCGTCATCGGCCCGCTGATGCTTGTTTTAAAGCCAAACCGGTCGCTCAGCCGCTGGCTTTTCCCGGCGCTCAGCTTACCAAACTCATACCTGGCTATCAGCCTTCCTTTCCGCATCAGCGCATGATCTATCATTGTCAGCGAACTGTTGAACGTACAGATCAGTTGCACATTAAGGAAATCCGCCAGCAGCCCGTCAGAGATGTTCAGCAGGTTTGATACCGATGTGTTATTGCTATACTTCCTGTCCCTGATAATATTTTCCGCATCTTCCACGATCAGTACGGTATTGGGGTTATCAATAAGCAGCTCGATAAAATCCGGGTTCATCAGATCATCCGCTACCGATGGCGACAGGAAAAGCACCCGCTTCCGTATCCTGCCCACCAGGTGGCGCAGGTAAGTTGTTTTACCCGTACCCGGCAGCCCGTGCAGCAACACGATGCCTTTATCATTTTTCTTCGACAACCGCTCCCTTATCAACTGATCCACTTCCTTAAAATCATCTTCATAATACAGGTCAAGATCCAGCTTTGTACGTTTTATCTCCATACCCTTCAGGTACAGCCCCCTGCTATTTTTCACAATCAGGTTAATCTCCAGGGGCTGTCTGCGCTGCCGCTCTTTAAACTGGCATACCAGCGCCGTCAATTCATCTGCAAACCCTGCATCCCCGCCATCATGATAAAACTCACAATAGTTTTCATCAAACTCCGCAATGCAATTGTTCTTCAGGATCAATACAGTCCGGTCAAACCGGTACTTCCTTTTCTCCTGCTGATACCACCGGTACTGATGAATGTGCTCAATCATATCTGCATAGCGCTCTTTAAACGCAGCAAAGGCTTTTTCGCCGTCCACCCGGTCAATAAAATTCCTGCTGGGCAAATGATTGAAGCAGTACAGGTACAGCATCTTCGCATCCAGGAATACATCATCAAACACGTTATTGGCATTGATGATTTTCTGATTAAATAAATGTTCCATTAAAAAAAATTTATAGCTCTCCGCTATGTGTTATTGCACTATTTTATTTGCACAACTGGAGCTGGCAAAAGCATCCGGTTTAGCCCTGAAGGCAAAGCCTCCACCCGTTTCTCCCGGCCGGGCAAACATTCCCATGATATAGCCCATGGCGTCCTTTAACGCATCGTTGCTTTTGAAGCCCGGATTGGTGTTTATATCCGCATGCACTTCCATATCCACTCCATGCCGGGAAAATAACCGGCACAGCCCATAAGCCACTTCCACGCTCCTGGCCACCTCTTCCAGCATCCTTTGTTTGATGCTCATCCGCTGTGTTGTAACTTCTTTCCTTATATACATGAAGCCGCCTTTTCCTTTCCGGACAAATACTATAACGGTAGCAAACGTTGTCACTTTACCTTTCACCTGGCTATCGGTGCCAATACAGGCTTTCACATCATATCCCATAGCACGTTCCTGCATTAATATGCGGCTTACTTCTTCGGCAATAGGTATCCGCAGCCGCTCACCGTTCAGCTTTCTCCATTGTAGCTGTGTCTCTTCCATATCGGCCTCCATTTTCCTTTGTTTTCTTTTTTTATTTTCTACTCTTCCGGTGGTGCCCCGTGGAATTGAACCACGATCTCCGGGATTTCACTCCGGCGCATCTATCCATTCTGCCAAAGCACCGTACTGCTCTTGTTTATTCATACTGTTTTAGCGGATGGCTTAAGCCTCCGGCTTCTCTCTCTCTCTAAATTCATAACAATTAATGTATAGCAGGCAGGGCTCGAACCTGCATCCTCTCCGTTCCAGGCGGAGTATCCAACCAATTGGAATGCTGCTATAGGCAGCGGCATTGCTGCCGCCATTTTCATAGTAGGTTTAACGGTTGTTTTTTTGGAAAAGCATCCCCGCTGCACCTGCGGGGAGCTTTATCCCTCCTTCTGCACATAATCCTGTTAGCGCAGCAGGTACTCCGCCGGATGCAAAGCACCATCAGCTTTCGGCTGCCCCTGCTGCATTTTTTTATTTTCTTTCCTGTTGCTGATAAAAGCGATTACCAGGTGAATTACCAGTACAGCCAGCAAAAATTTCATAGCTCCTCCTTTTTCCGGGTATAAAAAAGCCCGGTCAACTGCTGACCGGGCTTAATCCTGCTGACAGGTGTTAACACACCCGTATCGGAATACCATCCGGTCTTTTATTTTTATTTCGGTTATCAATTTGCATAACGGGCACACCATTCCCCGCAACTGCTTTTATAAAGCAGCACATGCCTAAGGGTGTATTTTTTTTACTCCCCAACTGATGATACCATGATAACACTGTCATTTATCTCTTTTGATTTTTATTTTCTTACTCCCGCTTCAGCATCTGTCAGGATGCCGGCAGGTGGTGAAATATATACAAACAAAAACCCCGCAATCTCTTGCGGGGCCTGTATTTCATTGAATGAGTTATTGCAACTTAATTCGCAGCACTACATGCCCCGCAACTGGTATAGCCTCCTTTGGGGCTAAACCAATTTCCTGCTTCAATATGTAACTGTATGCGTAGCATGTTTTTTGTTTTGCGGTGCAAAGATGAAACTATTTTTTTGTTGTTGCCAAATTTTTGAAGAAGAATTTTTAAAAAATAATTTATAGCAGCTCTTTCACCGCCATCTCGTATCAGGTGATGCCTGCCTGTAACCATTGCAGACATTCTTAAGCAGATTTCAAAAACCTCATCGTTATGCTTGCTGCTATTTTTACCGGCAACCTGTTACAACAAGCCTTCCCTGGTACTTTAACACCACCCAACCTTAAACATTAAACTTTAAACCTCTTGAACTTCTTAAACCTCCCAAATCTCAAAACAACCTTCCCTGCTCGCCCGGCCTCCTGAACAGGTTCCTCTCAAGGCTCCACTCCTCTGCATTCATCCCATAGAGCTTTCCATACTTTTTATACTGCTGCGCCACTATCTCTGCTATCGGCCCTTCCCCCCTCATACGTACTCCCCACCGGGTATCATTTACTTTGCCATCGTGGCTTTTTTCTATCAGGTGCCATATTTTATCTGCCCGGTCAGGAAAGTTTTTATACAACCAGTCATGAAACAAAAACTTGATGGCCCCGTTCAGCCGGATGAAAGTATAGGCGGTAAACGTGGCGCCATTGTCTGCCGCCGCTTTCATGATGCGCTGCATCTCATGCTCATTCAGGCCGGGTATCATCGGCCCCATCATGATGCCCATGCGCACACCGGCGCTGCTCAATTCATTAATCACTTTTAGTTTTTGCCTGGCAGTAGTTGTTCTCGGCTCCATTACCCGGCGCAGGTCTTCATTAAAGGAAGTAATAGACACCATGGCCGATACTATTTTTTTCCGCCCCATTTCCTGCAGTACATCCTTATCCTTCAGTATCCATGAATTTTTAGTCAGTATGCCCACCGGCTGGTTAAACTCATTGCAAACCTCCAGCAGCCCCCGCGTCAGCCGGTATTTTTGTTCGGCGGGCTGATAGCAGTCGGTATTACCACTGAGCATGATGGGTGTGGCATCCCAGCTTTTGTGCATCAGGAATTTCCGCAGCAGTTGCGGTGCATTCTTTTTTACAATGATTTTCTGCTCAAAGTCCAGCCCGGCGCTATAGCCCCAGTATTCATGCACATTGCGTGCATAGCAGTAGATACAGCCATGCTCACAGCCGGCATACGGATTCATGCTGTAGCCCATGCCCACATCTTTGCTCTCCACCTTATTCACAATCGTCTTTGCCTGCTGCTCGATATATTGTGTGGGTTGTATGGCTTCTTCCCAGTCATCAATGCCTTCGATATGCTCCCGGGTCCGTTCATCTTTCAGAAACCGGTTTTTCGTATTGAATTGCGCCCCTCTTCCGGCAATATAGCTGCCCGCTTTTTCTCCCGCTGCTTCCTCCTGCTTTTTCGGGGCCACTTTATAGTGGTCCTGCTTTAACTGATTACTCATAGCTCATTTTTAAGCACAACGACACGGAGACACAGAGTAACACAGTGAATAAAAAAATAGTTATATCAGATTATCATTCGCTTAATACCCTCTTTCATCAACGGCGCATGGAAATTCAGTATATAGCCCAGTCGTTTCTTTGTCAGCCTTAAGCAGCTTAGCAACCGGGCCTCCCAGGCAGGGTGATGCGCTTCCTGCGCTTTCAGCTCAATGATGATAAGGTCATCTATCAAAATATCTATTTGCAAGCCATCCTCTATCCGTATATCATCATATACCAAATCAATTTTATGCTGCCGCACATAACCTATTTCTCTTTTGTGAAGCTCGTGGCAAAAGCATCTTTCGTATACCTGCACCGGCAGTCCCGGACCCAGTGCCCTGTGTATCGCTATGGCAATGCCCACCACCTGCCCGGTCAGGTATTTTTCCCTGCCGGAAAGCGGCTCATGCACTTTCCCGTTCTTCATTTCCATACGCATACCCCCCGCTGATAATTTCCCCCAGACCCCTTTAAACTTTTTTAACCTCTTGAACTTCTTAAACCTATTAAACACCTAAACCTTACACCTCAAACTTTAAACTTCAAACTTCAAACCCTCTCACCCAAACAATTCCCCCTGCTTTGTGCGCACCGGCATATTCTGAAAGGCAAAACGCCGCACGGCCTGGTACTTCAGTTCCCCCACCGGCCTTCGCAGCAGTGTCACGCTATCTGCAATAAACCTTCCTGTAAACGACCGGTGACTATACTCCTGCCAGCCCTTCTCATATTGCCAGGGCTGCAGCCGCCGGGCTATCGTCAGGTGCGGCTCCAGTATGAAGTGCGGCTTATTGTCCTCATTCAGCTTCATCAGCCGCTGCGTTTCATGCCGTATATTTTTAATCAGTGTCTGCACCGGCACTTTGCTCAGCACATTGATATAAATGGTATGCGCAGGGAAGCTGCCAAAATCTTTCAGCTCCACTTTAAACGGTGTGGTGCCCATCGCCACCGTGCGCAGCCGGTTTACCAGCCGCTCCTCCATCATGGCATACTGTATAAAGCTTACCAGCGTCACATGCGGCTTGCCCCACCTCGCCTGTTCCTGATCATAAGCAGTGGCAAACTCATCCTTCACTTTCATGATTTTATTCCACAGCTCCTCATGCGGGCTCAGCACCAGCAGGTATTCATATACCCGGTAGCCCGGTATGCTGTTAATTACTTTTTCCATATCGCTCCTGTTTTAAATGATGATTAATTTTATTTTTTAGCCGGCAGCAGCATTTCATGGCATTGTTCGTTGCAGCCTGTCCACCTTTTGGCGGATCGCACACTTCACCGTCCTGTACACGCCTCATCAACCGCCGCCCCGTTCCCCATATTTTTAGCATAAATTTACTAAATATTTTAGTTTTTCAAAATATTTTTACGACCTTAGTTTCCTAAATCGCTACGATATGGATGGAGAAGATTTTTTCAGCGCCGCCTACAAAGGCTCCAAACAATATACCCAGCAGGAGATAAAAACAGCCAACGCCACCGGCTTTGGTGCTGCTGCCGACGAATATATGGGACGTGGTATTG
>DAOLFO010000371.1:0-3024 GCA_035326305.1 Chitinophagaceae bacterium | reverse complement strand
CATCAGCCATCCTCAAAACGAACTTTACATTGTATTCTTTGAAGGCCCGCGGAATAAACGGGAAGAAAAAGCCATTGCTCCCTATATCAGCTACAAGGACAAAAATATATATGTGCTGACAGGCGAAAAGCGATCAGAAGAAGTATACCAGATGCTTGCACAGGAGTTGGGCAATACATTTTACAGCAGGAGCCGCCAGTTCAGAATGCCGCTGCGCACTTACGAAGAAATATATACCGATTACCTGAAAGATGTGATCAGGAAAAGAGAAGGCGATACACAAGACTGGTGAGCATCACCCGTTATTCTTCAGCCATTTTGTAATTTCCTAATGCATCCTGTCGCCCCGTACTTCCAGCTGGCTGATAACATCTGCTTCATAGTCCAGCCATTCCTGCCAGCGGCGGCGTACTTTTTCTTTATCCATATAGGTTTCCGCCAGCTCGATAAAGAGGGTATAGTGTCCGGCTTCGCTTTCCATAAACCGGCGGTAAAAGTTGCGCAGGTAAGCATCGCCCAGCCCTTCACTCAGTCTTTTGAAACGCTCACAGCTCCTGGCTTCAATAAGCGCCATGGTGAGCAACTGGTCAAGAAAACGATCTTCTATGTGACCGCCTTTGCGCTGAAATTCAAGCAGCCGGTTTACATACAGGTCCTTGCGCTGCTTGCCCAGTTTTAATCCCCGTTTGTGCAGCTCGGCCAGCACCAGGCGGAAGTGGCCCCATTCTTCCGTTACGATAGGGGCCAGCTCTTTTACCAGCTTTTCCCGGTCGCTGTAGCGCTGTATCAGGGAAATACAGGTAGTGGCGGCCTTTTGCTCGCAGTAGGCATGGTCTGTGAGTATGTCTTCCAGCGACTTACCAGCCAGATCTACCCAGCGGGGGTCGGTAGGCAATTGCAGCCCCAGTATATTTTTTGTATCCTGCGATAGCTCCATATGGCAAAAATAGGCCGGCAGGCCAGAAAAAACGGCAATTCCGGCAGGGAAGGGGTTAATTTTACCTGCTCATTCTTTTGCTGTTCACATTAGTTGCTGTACCTTTGCCGCCATTAAATTTGTAGTGGATAAAACCCGGATGACTTTTAAAAAAACAAAAGATGCCTTTAACTAAAGAAAAAACAGCACAGATCTTCACGGAGTTTGGCGGCAAAGCGACCAATACCGGCTCTATTGAAGGACAGATTGCCCAACTGACTGAGCGCATCAGCCAGATCAGCGCTCACCTGCAGCAAAACAAAAAAGACTTTTCTACCCACCGCGGGCTGATGCAGCTCGTAGGTAAGCGTAAGCGCCTGCTCAACTACCTGCAAAAGCACAACCTGACCGGCTACCGCCAGTTGATCGAAAAACTCGGTATCAGAAAGTAATTCCCGTACTGCCACAGGCTCGGGAAACGGCTTTTATCCGAAGTTTTATACTGAATACAACAAGACTTCTATAATAACACTATTCCCGACGTCTACCGGATGTTGGGAATAACTGTTTCTAGGCCATTTCATTTTACGCCATAGCTTATTCCTGATCCGCTGCAGCCACGGAATCTAAAAAGGTCAGATATATTTTTTAATTTATGAAGCTAACTAACTGACAAGCTTCATATACTGTGCAAAAATTAATATTATGTTACAACAACCCATACGCAAAACATTTGACATAGGCGACGGCCGCATGGTGACTATTGAAACCGGCAGGCTGGCCCGCCAGGCCGATGGTGCCGTTACCGTATCGCAGGGCAACTGTATGATACTGGCTACCGTGGTGGCCAATAAAGAGCCTAAGGAAGGGCAGAGTTTTTTCCCGCTTACGGTAGACTACCAGGAAAAATTTGCTTCTGCAGGCCGTATCCCCGGCTCGTTCTTTAAAAGAGAAGCCAAGCTGAATGATTACGAAGTACTCACTTCCCGCCTGATTGACCGTGCCCTGCGCCCGCTTTTCCCGGAAGATTATTTCTGCGATGTGCAGGTGCTCGTCACCCTTGTTTCATCCGACCCGGAAGTAATGCCGGATGCGCTGGCCTGCCTCGCTGCATCAGCCGCACTTGCCGTATCTGATGTACCTATCAAAGAAATTATTTCAGAAGTACGCATTGCCCGTATCAATGGAGAATTTAAAGTAAACCCCGGCCGTACCGAACTGGAAAAAGCGGACATGGACTTCATCATCGCCGCTACGGAAAAAAACCTGATGATGGTGGAAGGGGAGTCTAAAGAATGTGGCGAAGCTGACCTGGTAAAAGCCCTGGAAATAGCGCATGATGCTATCCGTGTCCAGATTAAAGCACAGGCTGAGCTGCGTGACCTGAAGGGTATAACCGGTAAAAGAGAATACAAAAAGCCTGAACAGGATGAAGCCCTGCGGGAAAAAGTATATGCTTTTGCCCGCCCGAAAGTTTATGAAATTGCCAAAGGCAAACTGAGCAAGCACGAGCGCAGCGACCGCTTCAGCGCCGTACATGATGAGGTGATGGAGCATATCAAAGCCGGGCTCAACCTGGCAGAAGGCGAGGAGATGCCTGCGCTTACCAAAAAACTGACAACTACTTACTATAGCGATCTGCAATACTATGTAGTGCGTGATATGATACTGGATGAGCGGGTACGCCTTGACGGCCGCAGCCTGGAAGATATCCGCCCGCTGGATATGGAGGTGGATGCATTGCCTTCCCCTCACGGATCTGCATTATTTACAAGAGGTGAAACCCAGTCGCTTACTACGGTTACCTTAGGTACCGCTTTAGATGAATTATTGGTGGAAAGCGCTGCAAAATCTGTTGATTCCAAGTTTTACCTGCATTATAATTTTCCGCCTTTCAGCACTGGTGAGGTGAAAATGATGCGTGGCCAGAGCCGCCGGGAAATCGGGCATGGCAACCTGGCACAACGCTCCCTGAAGCAGATGATGCCCGGCGGAGACTTTGCTTACACCGTAAGGATAGTGAGCGATATTCTTGAGTCAAACGGGTCGTCCTCCATGGCTACCGTATGCGCCGGCTCGCTGGCGCTGATCGCCGAGGAGGCTCCCGA
>DAOLFO010000040.1:0-15941 GCA_035326305.1 Chitinophagaceae bacterium | reverse complement strand
ACGCCCTGGTGCACGGAATCGAGAAAGCCGTTTGTGCACAATTTGGAATATACGCCCTGCCCGTTCCCTTTTCCTTTTGACAGCAAAACACAAAAGGCCGGAAGATTTTTATTATCACTGCCCAGCCCGTAGCTGAGCCAGGCGCCCATGCTGGGCCGGTTGCCCACCTGTGCGCCGGTTTGAAAAAAAGTCAGCGCCGGATCATGATTGATCGCTTCGGTAAACATGCTGCGTACAAAGCAGAGATCATCCACCACGCCGGCGGTATGCGGCATCAGCTCACTGATCCAGGCTCTTGCCTGACCGTACTGGTTAAATTTAAAATAAGAACCTGCCAGCGGAAACTTCGCCTGGTCTGCCGTCATACCGGTAAGCCGCTGACCCATTCTTACCGATGCCGGCAGATCCTGCCCGTGCATTTTCTCCAGCATGGGCTTGTAATCAAAAAGATCAAGCTGAGAAGGAGCACCATTTTGAAAAAGATAAATAACCCGTTTTGCTTTTGGTGCAAAATGCGGCAGCCCCGTCATCACCAGATCTTCCTCTGCGCTGCTGCTAAACAGATCGGGTATCAGCAGTGAGCCCAGCGCCACGCCACCAACACCTAACCCCAGCCGTGATAAGAACCGGCGACGGTTCATATTCAGGTGACGTTCCAGTATTTCTTTTTCCATAATTATTTTTTTACCAGCAATATCCCGCTTATCATCTTTTGTTGCAGCCTGCCCACTATTTAGCCAATCGTGAATCGTCAATCGTGGATCACTTACATCCTGGCTGTCTCTCAGATGGCTCCTGTGTCGGCATGACAAGCGGCGGAAAGTAAATCAGACATCATTACATCAGCAATCATTAATCGTCCACAGACCATCGACAACAGACCACCGGTCTTCGGCCAACAATCAACAGCCTGCCCCATTCGTAAATCTTAAATCGAAATTCGTAATTCGCTATGCCGTACATCGTACATCATCCATTACTCACCACTCACTTCATCACCACTTCTTCCATATTATACAGCAGGCTGATCACTTTCATCAGCGCAGCCGACTGTTTGGGATCTGCTTTTTCATTTCTTGCATATTCACCGGCTTTCAGGGTCAGTTCGGCATTCAGTTTATTTTGCTGAAACAATGTTAGCTGTTCTGTATAGTATTTACTCAGAATTGCCGCTTCTCCTTTTGTTGGATTGCGGCATACAATGCGGCGAAAGGCAGTGCGGATATTCTCTTCAGCCGGCGTATTTTTTGCCACTAACTTTTCGGCCAGCACCCTGGATGCTTCCAGTACAGCCGGCTCATTCATCATGATCAGCGCCTGCAGCGGTGTATTGGTGGCAAGCCGCTTTACTTCGCACTGGTCACGGTTGCTGGCATCAAATACGATCATATTGGGCGGGGGTACGGTCAGTTTGATAAATGTATACAGCCCCCTGCGGTATAGGGCGTCGCCATGATCCTGGCGGTACACGGCCAGTACACCGCGGCCGGAGCTGGCCGTTTCCCAAATGCCTTTGGGCTGGTAGGGCTTTACACTTGGCCCGCCAATAGTACCCACCAGCAGCCCGCTGCTTTTTAAATACATATCCCGGATAAACTCTGCTTTCAGCCGGTTACGCGGCGCACGGGAGAGATAAATATTTTCCGGATCTTTTTTCAGTTGCTCCTTTGATACCTGTGCGGATTGGCGGTAAGTGGCAGAGAGCACTATATTTTTGATCAGCGCCTTTATGTCCCATCCATCGTGCATAAAGTCTACCGCCAGCCAGTCGAGCAGCTCCGGGTGCGAGGGTAGTTCACCCTGCATGCCAAAGTCGCCGGATGTTTTTACCAAACCTTTGCCAAATAATTCCTGCCATATCTGATTGACAAAAACCCTTGCTGTCAGCGGGTTGTTTTTATCTGTTGTCCACTGCACCAGTCCCAGGCGGTTGGGAGCATATTTTTTAGTATCAAATTTCATGACCGCCGGTATAGCCGCAGGCGTTACTTCTTCGCCGGGCTGATCATACACGCCACGGTTCAGCACGTAGGTTTTGCGCACAGAATCTTTTAGTTCTCCCATTACGGATACTGTCAATGCCGTTGTATCCGGCGCATTGATAAAGGAGAGCAACCTGCTCCTTTCTTCGCCGCTGATTTGCAGCAATGGGTTTTTGGCAGGGCGGGATATGCTAACATCCCCTTCATAGCCCACTTCATAAGTATTATTAAAAAAGGCCAGCATGGAAAAATAATCCTTTTGTGTAAAAGGATCGTACTTGTGATCATGGCATTGCGCACACTCCACCGTAATGCCGAGGATGCCTTTGGTAAAGGTTTTTGTTTTATCCAGCAAATATTCAATGCGGTACTCCTCCGGTACCACACCGCCTTCTTCCGTGTATTTATGATTGCGGAGAAAACCGGTGGCGAGAATATTTTCTTTGCTGGCATCCGGCAGCATATCGCCGGCTACCTGCCAGGTGATAAACTGGTCATAGGGAATATTTTTATTAAAAGCATGGATCACCCAGTCACGCCAGGGCCATTGTGTACGGATATTATCATCCTGGTAGCCATAGCTGTCGGCATAGCGGGCTACGTCCATCCAGTGCACCGCCATTCTTTCACCGTATTGCGGCATGGCCAGCAATGCATCCACCAGTTTTTCATAGGCATCGGCTGATTTATCAGCAAGAAATTTTTGCATCAGCTCTTCTGAAGGGGGCAGGCCGGTGATATCAAAGCTGACACGCTTCAGCAGCCGTTCTTTATCCGCTTCATTATTGGGCGAAAGACCTCTTGCTTTCATCTTTGCCAGTATGAAATGATCAATTTCATTTTTTACCCATTTGCTGTTGCCGGCATCCGGCAGTGGCTGCTTGGCAGGAGGTATAAACGCCCAGTGAGGTTCATATTTTGCACCTTCTTTGATCCAGCGGCGAAAAAGTTCTGTTTCATCTTTTGTCAGTGCACCAAGGTGTGAACCGGGTGTGGGCATTGTATAAGCCGGATCTCCGGAGGTAATGCGTTTGTACAGCTCCGATTCATCCGGCTTGCCGGGTACCAGCGCAAAAGCGCCTTTTGTTTCTTTGAGCGGGGAGTAAGCGCTGTCGGGAATATCAAGGCGCAAACCGGCTTCCCGGTGGCTGCCGTCAGGGCCGTGGCATTTAAAACATTTGTCGGAGAGGATGGGCCGGATATGAAAATTATAACTGACATTACCTGTTTCGCTTCCGGCTTCATTTTTATTTTGAAAGCAGGAAATCAAACCGGCAGCGACTAATAATACGAGCACTATGGTAACCAGCATCCAGCGCTTCATATGACAGACAAATTGCAGGCAGTAAAATAACGAAATTATCCCGCATAGCCTGTGCTTCCTGTGCCCCGTTTAAGAAGTCTGCATATAAAATGGTCTGCTTACTTTTTAAAAAGGAGTAAAAAAGGGCCGCTTTACATGGTAAACCAATAATTTGCGCTGTTTGGCAGTTCATTTCTTCAGCGCAGGAATGCGATTATTACAATGAACAATGCCGTACTTTATTATTAGTGAATTAAAAACGGGTGTATCATGATCAGGCAGCTTCTTGGCGGATGGCTTCTTTTTTTGCTGGCAACAACTTCACTGCAGGCGCAGCGGGATTATACATCGCTGGTCAACCCATTTATCGGCACCGGTGGCCACGGGCACACGTACCCGGGGGCCAGCATGCCTGCGGGTATGGTGCAGTTGAGCCCTGATACACGCCTTGAAGGCTGGGACGGCTGCGGCGGCTATCATTACAGCGACAGCGCCATCTATGGTTTTTCCCATACGCACCTGAGCGGCACGGGTATACCGGATTATTGTGATATTTTATTTATGCCGTTTACAGGCAATACCGCATGGGACAATCAGCAATACAAGTCACCATTTACGCACAAAAGCGAAAAAGCATCACCGGGATATTATGAAGTGATGCTGGACAAACATCAGATCAAAGCCCGGCTTACCACCACGCTGCGGGCTGGTATGCACCAGTACCAGTTTGCATCAGGCAGCGAAGGAGCGATACTGATTGACCTGGTACACCGGGACGAAGTGCTTGATGCCTATATCGAAAAAGTAAGCGATACAGAGATCCGCGGCTACCGGCGCAGCAAATCATGGGCTACTGACCAGCATGTATATTTCTATGCAAAATTTGACAAGCCGTTTACCAGCTTTGAAATAAATAATGACGGGCAGGTAGCTCCGGATAGAAAAGCGCAAAGTAAGTCGCTGAAGGCAGCTATACGCTTTGCGCCGGGCAATGATAGAACGGTACAAGCCAAAGTAGGCATATCCGGCGTAAGCATGGAAGGGGCAAAGCTGAACCTGGATACGGAAATTGCCGGATGGGATTTTGAAAAAATTAAAAGCGATGCCAGCACCGCATGGAACCAGGCGCTGGGAAAAGTGGAAGTAAAAGGCGGTACAAAAGATGAGCAAACTGTTTTTTATACAGCACTGTATCACACCCTGCTGGCTCCAAACGTGTATATGGATGTGGACGGGCAATACCGCAGCACTGATCTGAAAGTGCATAAAGCGGAAGGGTTTGTCAATCACTCCGTGTTTTCACTGTGGGATACTTACCGCGGATTCAACCCGCTGATGACGATTTTATATCCCGGCAAAGTGCGTGACTGGATCAATACCTTCCTGGTGCAATATAAAAACGGCGGCATGCTGCCGGTATGGGAGCTGAGCGGCAATGAAACTTTTTGCATGATCGGCTATCATGCTGTACCGGTTATTGTGGATGCTTACCAGAAAGGCATCAGGGGGTTTGATGAAAAGCTGGCGCTGGAAGCAATGCTTTCTTATGCAGAAAGCGACCGTTATGGTCTTGATCAATACCGCCGGCAGGGGTATGTGGGCAATGAATATGATCATGAAAGCGCTTCCAAAACGGCCGAGTATGCCTATGATGACTGGTGCATTGCACAGTTTGCAAAAATGACGGGGCAAACGGAAGTATACCGGCAGTATATACAGCGGGCACAGTACTATAAAAATATTTTTGATCCCGCCACACATCATTTGAGAGGGAAGGTAAGGGCTGTATGGTACCGGCCTTTTGATGCTACGGAAGTAAATAACTTTTATACCGAAGGCAATTCCTGGCAGTACAGCTTTGCCGTGCCGCAGGATATCAGCGGCCTGATGAAGCTGCATGGCGGTAAAGAAAAGTTTGCAGCTAAGCTGAACGAATTGTTTACTACCAATAAAACATTAAGCGGACGTGATCAGCAGGATGTAACCGGCCTGATAGGGCAGTATGCGCACGGCAATGAGCCCAGCCATCATATGGCATACTTGTTTAACTATGCGGGCATGCCGTGGCGCACACAGGAGCTGGTGCACCAGGTTTGCCGGGAGTTTTACCCCAATGCGCCGGATGGGCTGATCGGTAATGAAGATTGCGGGCAGATGAGCGCCTGGTATGTATTGAGCGCTATGGGATTTTATCCTGTTTGCCCTGGCAACGGGGAGTATGCATTGGGTACGCCTTTGTTTGACGAAGTAAGCATCCGGCTGGATAATGGTAAGGTATTCCGTATTACGGCTAAGCGGGATAATGCGGAAGCGTTTTATGTGCAGGCAGCAAACCTGGATGGTAAGGCTTATACTAACAGCTATCTGCTGCATACGGATATAGTAAAAGGCGGGGAGTTTCAGTTTGTGCTGGGAAAAAATCCAAACAAAGGATACGGCGCCCGTCCCGGCGATATGCCGGTAACTGCTATTACTGAAAACCTGATTGTGGCTTCCCCTTATTTTGATGTAAATGCCATTAAGTTCAGAGGCAGGATGGATATTGCCCTGAAAAATGCTGACCCCGCTGCAAAGCTTTCTTATTTCATTGCCCCTGCAGGAACAGGAACTGTGCTGAGCGGCAAAGAAAAATTTACTGTTTATACAAAACCTTTTTCTATTAGTAAAAACGAAGTGATTTATGCAATAGCTGAAAAAAATGGCACCAGGAGTAAAATGGTGAGACAGCCGTTTTATAAAATCCCGGAAGACAGGGAGCTGACAGTCTTGTCGGAAGTAAACCCCATGTTTACCGGCGGAGGCAATGATATACTGATTGACGGATTGCTGGGCAATGAAAACTGGAAGAATGGCGAGTGGCAGGGGTTTTATGACAGGGATTTTGAAGCGGTGATGGATCTGAAGCAGGTAAAGCAGGTAAGCTATGCCGGTGTGCATGTGGTGCAGGATGTAAGCCCGTGGATACTGTACCCGAAAGAAGTAATTATAGCGGTGAGCAATGATGGTAAAACTTATCGGGAAATAGCAAGGGTGGGGAATAAAGTATCCAATGAAGATATGAAGGTGCAAACGCAGCAGTTAGGTGCTTCGCTGAATGTGCAGGCACGCTATGTAAAAATAAAAGCCGTCAATGGCGGGAAGCTGCCGCCTTCGCATGAAAGTGCGGGCAACCCGTCGCATTTGTTTGTGGACGAGGTGATCGTGAAGTAGCAGGTAAGCAGAATATATAACTGATTAAAGAAAGTGCGGAGCTATCATTGGCTCCGCCCTTTCTTTAGCAACCAGGTTATGGTTTTTGCTTCCTGTATTTTTCAATATCCAGCGAGATATAATAGATATCTTCGATCATCCTTCCGCCTGCTGTTTGCTGGCGGGAAAAATAGAGCCGTTTTTCTTTTTCATGGTAGAAGGGGCAAAATTCAGCAAGGGCAGAGTTGACAGGCTGGCCAAGATTTTGCGGCTGGCTCCATTTGCCTTTCCCAAAAAAGCTGATATACAGGTCTACGGCGCCAAGGCCAGCGCTGTCGGAAGAGAAATAGACCAGGTAATCTCCATCAGGAGAAATAAAAGGATTGGATTCCCTGAATGCTTCAGTGTTAACTGGCAGGCCAATATTTTCAGGAGCCTTATATACTCCGTTTATTTTTTTAGACACATAAATATCTGAGTTTCCTGTTTGTCCTTCTCTTTCTTTCATAAAATAAATGTCCCCGTTGCGGGAGATGGATGCATAAGATTCGCTGGCATCAGAATTAATTACATTCCCCAAGTGGTATGGCTCACTCCATTTTCCATTTAAAAATGTTACGGCCCATATATCAAAGCCGGAGCGGGAAGGCAGGCCGGGTACCTGCCTGTCGGACTGGAACAGAACTGTTTTGCCATCGGGGCTGAAGATGGGGTCAATATCTTTCCAGGCACCGCTGCCTGTAGAAAAAGAAGCGATGGCCGGGGTGCTCCATTTCCCATTTACTTTTGTTGATTCCATAATACGGAGCGTATCTCTTTTGCCGCCGGAGTGTACCCAGAGGGCCGTCTTTGAGTCAGGCGAAAGGGTGAAGCCGAATGAACTGCCCGGTGGCAGCAGGCCGGGCTCAAACAGCACCGGTACATCCTGGGCTGCAGCACCCTGCCAGGATAAAAACAGCAGGTAAATAATTTTTTTCATGGTATGATTATGGCAGAACAAAATAAGGTGACAACAGGAGATAAAATAAAAAGAAAGGATAAGTGGCCAAAAAGCAACTGAATTAGCAAAGGCATAAAGGATAAAGAAAATCATTGCATACAGGTATGATAATATATGCTATGTTTGACTCTTCTTAAATTGGTGAAGTATGACATGGTTGTTTGTAAGTACAAATTTTTATGCCATTTTGGGGTGGACGGGAACTGTTTCTTACCTGCTTGCTTATTTCCTGCTCAGTATACATAAGCTGAAGGCAAACCAGGTTCTGTACCATGCTATGAATATCGTAGGGGCCATCGGCCTTACTGCCAATGCCTTTTACTATGCTGATTTCCCCAATGTAGTCGTTAATGTAGCCTGGGGGGTAATAGCGTTAGGCGCCATTTTCTTCATTATGAAGAAGCGGAGGATGAGAAGCTGAGCTGGTTCAGGGCCAGTTTTTTATACTGGGCCAGCTTACGCTGATACTCATCTCTGCCTTTTACGAGGCTGAGATAATAATAAGCGCCGTCCACTATTACAAAGATGGTATCTGCTGCCAGCGCCGGATCTTTTACAGTAAGCACGCCCTTCTTATTACAATCGCTGATTAGCTGGCGCAGATTCTGCCGCAGCGTATCCAATAGTCCCTTATATTTTTCTTTTACTTTTTTGTCGCGAAAAGCAAGAGAGTAGCAACTGTAGGAAACGCTGTCGTCAAATAATGTGTTCCATTTTTGCGAGAAAATATTATCAACCACTTTCAGCAGCTTTTTCTTTGGATCCTTTTCACAGGCAGCCGGTGTTTTAAATATCTGGAGATATTTATCAAGGATAAATTCAATCAGCCCGTATACCAGGTGCTCCTTGGTTTGGAAATAGTGAATGACAAGACTGGGATTTATATCAATCAGGGCCGCCGTTTTGGCGATAGAAGCGTTTTCCAGCCCTTCTTTCCGGGCAAGCCGGTAAAAGGCTTTAATGATTTCTTTCTGGCGGGACTCTTTGATACTTTTTCTTCCCATAATACAAACTGAGGTGGTGGCTGGCTGCAAATATATAACTCCGGCTGATACAATCATCGCATACCGGACGTAACCCGGCTGCAGAGTAAAAAATATTTACGGCGATTATGCCAACGATTGCATAATAGATATCCCGCTGATTATTAATATTAACGAATTGTAAAATTTCCATTACTTAATGATGAATTTATTGAATGATCGTTCAATAAATTTTTGATAATTACATTTTATTCCCCACATTTGTTTTGCCTGCGGCGGTGGAACCAGAACTTGTACAAACAGGCTTTCGGAAAACATTTTATTCTTTTCAAAATAGCTTTTGTATGAAATCGACTGCTTTGATTGCTCTTCTTCTCCTGGCGCAAATGATAGCTTTTGCGCAGGATATTACCGTGAGCGGAACGGTGAGGTCCGCTGCTGACAATAGTTTACTAAGCGGTGTATCGGTGGTAGTGACCGGTACAAATCGCGGTACCACTACCAATACAGAGGGACGCTACTCCGTTACTGTTGCCAGGGATGCGGTATTAGTGTTTTCTTATCTCGGCTATGCCACACAGGAAGTGGCGGTAAACGGACGTGAATCGGTGGATATTTTATTGCAACAGGGAAACAACGCCGAACTGGGTGAGGTAGTGGTAACTACAGCGCTTGGTATCCGTAAGCAGCAAAAAACCCTGGGCTATGCTGTGCAGGAAGTAAGCGGTGAAACAATGGCGAAAACCAAAGTGCCCACACCTTTGAGCGCATTGACAGGAAAAGTGGCGGGGCTGAATGTAAGGAACAGCACCGACCTGTTTCGCAATCCCGGTATTTCATTGCGGGGAAGAGTGCCGCTCATTGTGATAGACGGAATCCCGGATCCTGATGCAGATCCGTATAAGATCAATGCTGACGATATTGAAAGTATCAGTGTACTGAAAGGAACGGCTGCTGCAGCGCTGTATGGTGCGCTGGGAGTAAACGGCGCTATCATGTATACGACAAAGAAAGGGAAGAAGGGCAGATTGAATGTGGAGTTCAATTCTTCCACGATGTTTCAGACCGGCTATACCGTGGTACCTGAAGTGCAAACGATATATGGCAACGGTGATCAGGGAAGGTATGCTTACGTAAATGGTTCTGGTGGCGGTACTGAAGGAGGAGGATGGATTTGGGGACCTAAACTCGATCAACCGGATGCTTCCACACCCAGTGGTTTTTTTGAAACAACGCAGTATAACAGTCCTGTGGATCCGCTAACAGGTGAGCGGACTCCGCTTCCCTGGATATCAAGAGGCAAAAACAACATCAAAAATTTTTTCCGCACAGGCGTATTATCCACAAACAGTATTTCCGCATCGATTGGAACGGATAAAGGCTCTTTCCGGGTAGCAGCAAACCATGTTTATCAAAAGGGTGTGGTGCCGAATACCGGCGTGAATAATTCTTCTTTTTCCATCGGCGGCAATTACCTGCTTGCGCCAAAGCTGAGCATGGATGCCAAACTGACTTACAACCGGGAGTATTCTGACAACTATCCCACCATTGGATATGGTCCGCCCAATTACCTGTACAATCTTATTCTCTGGATCGGGCCTGATATTGATATACGTGACCTTGAAAACTACTGGCTGCCGGGCAGGGAGGGCCTGCAGCAGCGGAACTATAACCTTTCCTGGTATAATAACCCGCATTTTATTGCCAACGAACTGCTCAATGGCTATAAAAGAAATAACAGCTTCGGACAGGTGACATTTGATTACAGGTTAAATGATGATCTTTCTGTAAAATTCAGAAACGGCTTTAACCAGTATGCCAGCAATGCTGATGTAAGAGAACCGAACAGTTACATTGCTTACGATTATATTTCAAGAGGTAATTACTCCGCTTCGCTTGCCAATTATTTTGATATTAATACGGATCTTATCGTTAACTACAAGCATGAATTTAGCGACAGGTTTAAAATAAACCTGACGGCAGGTGGGGCAAACGCTTACAGGAAGTATGAGTCGGTGTTTACTACCACTGATGGCCTCACTATCCCGGGATTTTATGCGGTGAGCAACTCTATCAACCCGCCCCGCTCATCTAATGTGCGCCAGGAGCGCAGAACGGCCAGCGCATATGGAATGGTGGATATAGAAGCGCTTGGGTTTCTTTACCTGTCCCTTACCGGCCGGTATGATAAAACATCCACACTGCCTGTGAAGAACAATGGCTACTTTTATCCTTCGGCGGGATTATCAGCAGTCTTGTCTGATGTGCTGAAGTTGCCTGAGGCAATTTCCTTCCTGAAAGCCCGCGGATCGTGGGCCAAGGTTAATACAGGTTTTATCAGCAGTGGCGATCCGTATGCACACCTTACTACTTACGGCATCGGGTCTAAATGGAATAATGTGCCTTCGCTGGTTTGGCCCACCACCTTTATTTCTCCCGACCTGGTGCCTGCAACGGTACAGTCAGGAGAATACGGGGTAGCCGTCGGCTTGCTGAAAAACAGGATCAACCTCGATGTTTCTTATTTCATAAATAAGGACTATAACAATTTTGTAAACGTTACCCAGTCCCAGGCCAGCGGCAACACAAGTGTGCTGAAAAATGCAAACGTGTATTTGCGGAAAGGATGGGAATTTGTGGTAAGCGGATGGCCGGTGCGTGGAAGTGACTTTAAATGGGAAACAACATTCAACTTCAGCAATGTACACCGCTGGCTGAAAGAGGCAACAGACAACCCGGACGGGTATATCGGCCAGATAAAAGAAGGACAGCGTACAGACCGGATTTTTATTTCTGAATCCCGTGCCCCTGACGGGCAGGCGATTTACAACTCAAATGGCATGCAGGCATATACGCCATACGGCCAGTATTTTGGATATAGCGATCCCGACTGGATATATGGATGGCAAAATAGTTTTTCTTACAAAAATTTTTCACTCAATATCTCGGTTGACGGAAGGCTGGGAGGGTTAATTTATTCCACTACTAATCAGAAAATGTGGTGGGGA
The DNA here is from genome assembly GCA_035326305.1 of Chitinophagaceae bacterium. Lineage (GTDB taxonomy): Bacteria > Bacteroidota > Bacteroidia > Chitinophagales > Chitinophagaceae > DAOLFO01. The sequence continues at coordinate 4,476 of DAOLFO010000040.1, read as the reverse complement.
GGTACGGCACCTGGTACGGTAACCAGCTACCGGGATGATGCAAATGCAGGCAACAGCACCTATGTAGGCCCGGGAGTGGTGATTACGTCTGGTAATATAGAGTATGACAGTTATGGCAATATCATTTCAGACACCCGGAAATTTGCACCAAACACTACGGCGGTGAACTATATCAGCTTTATGCAAACAACCAGCGGCGCTATGCTGAATAATTATTTCTATTACAGCGGCTCTTACCTGAAAATGCGGGAGCTGGTACTCACTTATAATCTGCCGGGCAAGTGGATGAAAAAAGTTTTCAATTCGGCCTCTGTTTCACTGATAGGTAATAACCTGTTTATTCTTTCCAAAATGCCTAATGTGGATCCGGATGCTGAAAGTGATAACCTTCAAACGCCTTCCATGCGCAGTATAGGTGTCAATATTAACCTGCGCTTTTAAGAAAAAATTTTCATGAATAAAAAATGAATGTGATGAAACGCTATAGTCAAATATTTTTCCTGGTTTTCATCCTTGCCTTTCTTTCATCCTGCAGCAAGTTTGAAGATTTCCAGGTAAACCCTAACAATCCTACTGTTGCTGATCCTTCGCTGCTGCTGCCCGCTATTGAGCGGTCTGCTTTTTCTGCTATTTCTGCTGATGCTGCCCTGGCATCCCGTTACCTTGTTTATACCCAGTCAGCCAGCAATGCCCAGTATTACGGATGGCAGCGCAGTGGTATGGGTTATGGTAGTATTACCCAGGTGGTAAAAATGGAGCAGGAGGCGGCCCGGACAGGCAAGCTGAACTACCGGTATATTGGTAAATTCTTTCGTGCTTATTTTATTATTAACATGACGCAGACGTTTGGCGATATACCCTACTCTAAGATGATGCAGTCGGCGGAGTTCAGCAACTTTTCCGATTCATCAGCCATCCGGCCGCCGTATGATAAGCAGCAGGATATATACCATGGTGTGCTGGACGACCTGAAAATTGCCAGCGATTCACTGGATGCCGGACAAATTGCTATCGGGGGTGATATAATCTTTGGCGGCAATATTGAGAGATGGAAAAAGCTCGTCAATTCGTTTACGCTGCGGGTGCTGATGAGCCTGTCAAAAAAGGAGGCGGATGCTTCACTGAATATCAGGCAGCGGTTTAATGATATTGTTTCCAATCCTTCCAAATATCCGCTCATGAGCGCCAACAATGATAACGGGCAGCTTCCTTATTATAATATTACAGGCAACCAGTACCCGTATTTTAATAATAACTCCATGAAAACGGACTACTATCTCGACAGTACGTTTGTAGATATCCTTCAGGAGTTTCAGGATCCGCGGCTTTTTGTTTTTGGCAAGCCGGCTCCTGCTTCTCCGCTTCCTGCCACTGACTTTGATGCGTATGATGGCCTGGGGGGAAGCGCTCCGCTGGCATATAACACTGCTAAGAGGGGTGCGGGCATGGCTTCGCAAATTGCCGACCGCTACTCTTATGAAGCCATTAATGAACCCAGCGTGCTGATGAGCTACGCTGAGCTTCAGTTTATACTGGCGGAAGCAGCAGTAAGGGGCTGGATAACCGGTGATGCAGATGTTTTTTATAAAAATGGCATAAAAGCATCTATGCGCTTCTCTAACTTTAATAACACTTATTCGGAGGATGATATGGATGATTATATCAGCCAGCCGGGTATAACCCTGCAGCCGGGTAATGAAATTGAGCAAATCATTACTCAGAAATACATCAGCATGTTTATGAATTCGGGATGGCAACCCTTTTATGAGCAAAGGCGTACAGGCTTTCCTGAATTTGAAACTTCAGGTTCGGGTATCCTGAATGGCGGCATTATTCCCAAAAGATGGATGTACCCCACCGATGAGTATAATAATAACAGGGTGAATGTAGAGAATGCAGTAAAGAGCCAGTACCCGGGCGGTGATAATATTAACGGAACCATGTGGATTTTGCAATAGGCAGGGCTGGTAAGTATCTTTTGAAAGCATAATTTCACATATATGAAGACATGGATAACAATCGTGGGCCTGTTGTGCTGCCTCAACGGGCTGCAGGCCCGCCAGAAGAAAGCCATATTTGTAATAGTGGATGGTATAGCGGCGGATGTAATCGAAAGCCGGCCCACTCCCTCGCTGGATGCCATAGCTAAGGAAGGGGGCTATACAAGGGCGCATGTGGGAGGAGAGAAAGGGGGATATTCACAAACCCCGACCATATCTGCTGTGGGCTACAATAGCCTGCTTACAGGTACCTGGGTGAATAAGCATAATGTATGGGACAATGATATAGCTGCACCCAACTATAACTACTGGACCATCTTTCGTTTTTTTAAGGAGCAGTACCCGGATAAGAAGGCCGCCATATTTTCCAGTTGGCTGGATAACCGTACAAAGCTCGTGGGAGAAAGCCTGCAGGAAACAGGAAATTTAAAACTCGATTACCATTTTGACGGGCTGGAGCTGGATACGGTGAATTATCCGCATGACCGGCAGCGTGATTTTATGCAACGTATAGATGAGGCAGTGGTAAACAATGCTGCCGACTATATCAAAAAAGAAGCGCCTGACTTGTCGTGGGGATACCTGGAGTACACGGATGATATGGGACACATGTATGGTGACAGCCCTGAATTTTTTAAGGCAGTCAGCCTGATGGATGCTCAAATCGGCAGGCTATGGGAAGCCATCAGCTACAGGAAGCAAAACTATAAGGAAGATTGGGTCATTTATATCACCACAGATCATGGCAGGGATTCCGCCACCGGCAAGCATCATGGCGGCCAGTCTGACCGGGAGCGCAGCACCTGGATTGTTACCAATGCAAAAGGATTAAACGGATATTTTAAAACCGGGAACCCCGGAGTGGTGGATATTATGCCTTCTATCGCCGGCTTCCTGGATATTAAAATACCACGGGAGCAACTAATGGAAATAGATGGTATACCATTGACAGGAAGCTTATCTGCTGTTTCCCCGGCAGCAACGCTGGAAAATGGTAAGCTGCACATTTCCTGGAAGGCGGCAGGCCCGGGCGGGAATGCCAGGATATGGGTTTCATCCACCAATCATTTTAAAACCGGGGGCAAGGATGAATACACTTTAAAAGCAACTGTTCCCGTTGCTCAGGAGAAAGCTATTGTGGATATAAACGAAATCCCCTCTTCTTTTTATAAAATAGTTATAGAAACACCGGGAAACTTTTTGAACTACTGGATTATAATAAAATAAATAGCAGGCAGTTAGTCAATCACAAAGGCCGCCGGGAAACTGGCGGCTTTTCTCATTAGTTTCTTATCTCAAACGATTGCGTTTTAAAGAATCAGGATAGAAGCGTATTCCTGTTTCTTTAAATTTTATATTTATGCTATCAGCTATGAAGCATATTATCAAAAAAATAATTCTGCTCAGGCGCCTGTCAGTGTTACTACTTGCATTGAGCCTGTGGCCCTCTGTTGTTAGTTATAGCCAGTCTTCTGCAGCACCGGTGCCCTATGGTGCATTGCCCAGTGCTGCACAACTGGCCTGGCATGAGATGGAACTATACGGCTTTGTCCATTTTACCATTAACACATTTACCGGCAAAGAATGGGGTTATGGTGATGAGGATCCCGCCCTTTTTAACCCTTCGGCTTTTGATGCAAATAAAATTGTGAAGGACTTTAAAGCGGCAGGGATGACAGGCCTGATACTGACAGCCAAGCACCATGATGGCTTTTGCCTGTGGCCGACTAAAACCACCGGGCATAACATCACAAAAAGCCCCTGGAAAAATGGTAAGGAGGATGTGGTAAGGGAGTTTGCCGATGCCTGCCGTAAACAGGGATTGAAATTTGGCGTTTATCTTTCTCCCTGGGACAGAAACCATCCGCAGTATGGCACGCCCGAATATGTAAATGTGTACCGGGAGCAATACAAAGAATTGCTCACACAATATGGCCCTGTATTTGAAACCTGGCATGATGGCGCCAATGGCGGTGACGGTTATTATGGTGGTGCCAGGGAAGCAAGAAAAATAGATCGCACTACCTATTATAACTGGGACAGCACCTGGGCGATGGAGCGGCAGTGGCAGCCCGGAGCTGTCATCATGAGCGATGTGGGCCCGGATGTACGCTGGGTAGGTACAGAGCAGGGCTATGCGCTGGACCCCTGCTGGCATACTTATTCCCCGCAGGGAGATATAGCAGGTAAAAATCCTGCTCCCGGCCAGGTGAAATCAGAGCAGGGTCTGCACGGGCACCGCAATGGTAAATACTGGATTCCTGCGGAAGTGGATTTTTCCATTCGCCCGGGATGGTTTTATCATGCACACGAAGATGATAAGGTAAAAACAGCGCAGCAATTATTGAATCATTATTTTTTATCGGTGGGCCGCGGTGCTTCCATGGTGCGGAACGTGGCACCGGATAAAAGAGGGCTGGTGCATGAAACAGACCGGGCATCATTGAAAGATTTTGGAAAGCTGCTGAAGCAAATG
>DAOLFO010000370.1:0-3075 GCA_035326305.1 Chitinophagaceae bacterium | reverse complement strand
ACTTCTGTAGGATCCTCTTCGGTAATATCACGCAGGGCCGCTACATCAGGGTGGCGCATCAGCGCATTATCATCGAGGCTCATTTTACAGTCTACCGCAATGATCTTATCATCGGATGCTTTAAAGAGCGGATTGATTTCCAGCATAGCGCAATCAAGTCCCACATAGGCATTGTAAAGATTGGTGACAAACTTTACACAGTTTTTAAAAGCTTCACCGCTCAGCCCCAGGTTGAAAGCTATTTTTCTTGCCTGGAAGCCCTGCAGTCCGCCGCCGGGGTATACCCACTCTTTAAATATTTTTTCAGGAGTATCGTGCGCCACATCTTCAATGTTCATGCCTCCTTCGGTGCTGTACATGATCACATTCTGGCCCTTGCTCCTGTCGAGCAGAATGGAGAGGTAAAATTCTTTCCTTTCCGAAGGCCCGTCATAATACATATCCTGCGCCACCAGCACTTTGTTCACTACTTTGCCTGCCGGGCCGGTTTGCACGGTTACCAGTGTGCCGCCCAGTATTTTTTGTGCAAACTCCTGTATGTCTTCCAGCGATTTGCCCACCTTCACACCATTGATGCCTGTTTCTTTAATGGCACCCTTGCCCCGGCCGCCGGCATGGATCTGCGCTTTTACTACGGCAAACTTGCTGCCTGTTTGTGTTTTAATCTGTCGGTAGGCTTCCTCTGCCTCCTGTACGGTGCCACAGGCAAAGCCTTCCTGCACGGGTACATTGTATTTTTTTAATAGTTCCTTGGCCTGGTATTCGTGAAGGTTCATACGCTAAAAAAATTTGGGGCGAAGATAAGAAATTGAGGGTTTGTTTGGCAGCTAAAATACCGTACCCGCCCTGCCCGGTTTTTCTTATCCCGGTGCAGGGGATATGAGCAAAATACTGGCAAAAATCATACATTCGGTATCTGCCTTAAACCCATTATTATGGCCACCACCAAAGGAACCCGCCTGGGAGTGCTCCTGACACCGGTGCGGATGATATTGCCGGGCGTGATCGTATCGCTGATCGGCGCTTCGCTTGCGTATTATTTATTTAATAATCCTAAAAAAATAAGAGGCCGGGCCACCCATACGGCATGGGGGGTGATAAATGAATACGAGCAGCTATACCAAAACAATGTGGATATGTTTGGCTGTGCCCCTTCGGCAAAAAATGAAGCTATAGATAAGAGCCGTTTTTTTAAAGACCTGCTGCACCAGCAGGAAGTCATGCTGGCCAACCTGGAAACGATAAAGCTGGAAAAAGACGTGGACAGCAAGCTGATCTCACTGCTGAATATTAAAGTGTCCTGTTATAAAGAGCTGCAGCAGCTTACCCGGCTTTTTCTTGATACGATGCAGGCAATAGATGCAAAGATGCAGAACCAGGGCTTTTATACACAGGCTGCCTACCTGGAAGAGCTGAAGGCTGCGCAGGACAGCTACATCCTGGAGAAAGATTATGTGCAGAGCAGGGATACCGTTACCATCAGCAGGCTGCTGGAGCAACTGGGAGACAAGTATGGCCTTGTCTTTGAGCAGGTGCTGGAGCAGTTGCCGGTGGATAAACTGCCCGAAATGATCAAGGGGGCATGGAGCATTTCAGGATCGCCCGCTACCGTCATTGTGCGCCAGGCGGGGCGGGGCACCTGGCGGGATGGGAGCAGTAATAAGTCTTATGATTTTAGCTGGGCGATAGAGGACGGCAATATACTGGAGATAAAGCTGGATGATGATCCGGACGATGAGAATATCAACCGCTGGACTATATTGCGCTGTACGGATAAGGTGCTTTCCTTTTATGATATGAATGCCAAAGTGGTGCTGGCAGCTTGTAAGTAGTGGCGGGAAGATACAAATGACAAATAGCGGGAAACAAATAAGTAAAAAGAGAAAAATTAAAAATCAAAAGCTGAAAGTACCGGTAAGTCAGACGTCAATCGGCAATCGTGAATCGGCAATTGGGCGCTTGTGACTTGTAACTAATAGCTCAGCAAATTCGTAAATCCTAAATCCTAAATCGTAATTCGTAAATCGGGATGTCGTACATCTTACATCGTACTCCGTACATCTTGCAAACCGGCAATCGTGAATCGTCAATCGCTGCAACGTACATCGTACATCATACATCGTACATCTTGCCTGCTTCTTCCCGCTTTGTCACGCTGAGCAAAGCGAAGCGCCTCATACAATACAATCAAAGACCTGCTGCAACCGCTTTATATCGCCAGTCTCTCAGATGCCTCCTGCGTCGGCATAACAAGCGGCGGCAATCGTGAACCATCAATCGCAGCGCCTGACAGCTTGCAGCTAATAGCTTACCACATCAGCAAATCAGAAATCATCACATCAGCAATCGTGAATCGTCAACCGGAGCGCCGTACATCGTACATCATACACCGTACATCTTCATCACAGCCCCGTCGCATAATGCAGAACGGCTCCCTTCGGGAGCCGTTCTGCATAAAACATATGATATTTTTTATTACGGGAATATGCCGAGCTCTGCATAGCTGGTGGCCACTTTGTTGATAGCTACCACATACGCTGCTGTACGCATATCGGGGATGGTGGGATTATTTTTCCATTCCGTCATGATCTCCCTTGTTGCTGATATCATGGTTTCTTCCAGTCCGCTGTATACAAGGTCTACTTCGTCTGCGCCATGCACAATGTATTCTCTTTCTTTTACTCCCATTTTTTTGCCCGACATAGATTCCATTTGAGCCACAATATGCGCATTCATGTTTTCATTGAAGCGCTTTTCCATACGGCCGTAGCGGACATGGCTCAGGTTTTTCAGCCACTCAAAGTAAGAGACCGTTACACCACCTGCATTCAGGTACATATCCGGTACCACCAGAATATCTCTTTTGATAAACACTTCATCAGCTTCAGGCGTGAGGGGGCCATTGGCTGCTTCGCCGATGATCTTTGCTTTTACCCTGGGAGCGTTTTCACCATTGATCACATTTTCCAGTGCGGCAGGGATAAGGATATCGCAATCCAGCTCCAGTGCCTCTGTGGTTTTATCCAGGTTTTTTGCCCCGGCAAAGTTGAGGATAGAACCGGTAGATTTGCGGTG
>DAOLFO010000369.1:0-3091 GCA_035326305.1 Chitinophagaceae bacterium | reverse complement strand
CGTAAATCTTAAATCGAAATTCGTAATTCGCTATGCCGTACATCTTGCAGCTAATGGCTTATAGCTAATAACAAATCCTCAAATCAGCCATCACCACATTAGCTGACTTTCTCCCCGTACATCTCCTCCTTCAGCGTTTTCACCCGCGCATCTTCCATGTATTCATCAAAGGTCATCAGGCGGTCTATGATACCGGCAGGCGTCAGTTCAATAATACGGTTTGCCACTGTTTGCATAAACGTATGGTCATGGCTCGACAGTAGTACAATGCCTTTGTACTCCACGCACTGCTCGTTGAAGCTCTGTATGCTTTCCAGGTCAAGGTGGTTAGTAGGCTGATCAAGCAGTATTACATTGGGGTTTTGCAGCATCATGCGGCTGATCATACACCGCACTTTTTCACCGCCACTCAATACATTTGTCTTCTTGGTTACATCATCGCCGCTGAAAAGCATTTTACCCAAAAAGCCGCGCAGGAAGGGCTCATCCACATCCGTTACATGCGAAGGCACGTACTGGCGCAGCCAGTCCATCAGGTTATGCGCTCCTGTAAAATACTGGCTGTTTTCCTGCGGCAGGTAGGCATGTGTCACCGTGCTGCCCCATTCATATGCACCGCTGTCAGCGATTGTCTCTGCAGTTATGATGTTGAAAAAGCTGGTTATTGCCAGCGGGTCCCTGCTGAGCAGGGCTATTTTATCACCCTTATTGACTGTAAATGTTACGTTCTTAAACAGTACACGGCCTTCTACCGACTTGGTCAGCTTCTCCACATTGAGTATCTGGTTGCCCACTTCACGCAGGGGCTGAAAGATAATGCCGGGATACTTGCGGTAGCTGGGCTCTATTTCCTCAATGGTCAGCTTTTCCAGCGCCTTCTTACGGGCAGTGGCCTGGCGGCTCTTTGAAGCGTTGGCGCTAAACCGGGCAATGAAGTCAATCAATGCCTGTCTTTTGTCCTCTATCTTCTTATTCTTGTCGCTAAGCTGGCGGGCCATCAATTGTGACGACTCATACCAGAAAGTATAGTTGCCGGTAAATATTTTTACTTTCTGCCTGTCCACATCCGCCACATGGGTGCATACCGCATCCAGGAAGTGACGGTCGTGGCTGACGACCAGTACTATATTTTCATAATCGGCCAGGAAATTTTCCAGCCAGCTAATGGTTTCTATATCCAGTCCGTTGGTCGGCTCATCCAGCAGCAGGATATCCGGGTTGCCAAATATCGCCTGTGCCAGCAGCACCCGCACTTTCATATTAGCCGGTATATCTTTCATCAGGCTGTGGTGGTATTGCTCTTCCACACCTAAGCCGCTGATAAGGGTGGCCGCATCACTTTCGGCAGTATAGCCGCCCATTTCGCCAAACTCAGCTTCCAACTCCCCTGCCTTCATGTAGTCATCCTCCGTAGCATCCGGGTTCGCATAGATGGCATCTTTTTCATGCATAACATCCCACATTTTACGGTGGCCCATCATTACCGTGTTTAATACCGTCTGATCGTCAAACTCGTAGTGGTTTTGCTTCAGCACAGCCATACGTTCGCCCGGGGTGATGGTCACAGTGCCCTTGTTGGGCTCTATTTCCCCACTCAGTATTTTCAGGAAAGTACTCTTGCCGGCACCGTTAGCGCCAATTACTCCGTAGCAATTTCCTTTGGTAAAATTCAGATTGACATCCTCAAACAGAACCCTTTTGCCGTAGGCCAGTTTCAGGTCTTTTACGCTGATCATGAAGGCTTATTTTTAGAAGGCGCAAAGGTAATGAACTCTGCCCGTTTTAAAAGGAAAGAAAGCGAAATAAGACAGTGAAAGGCTTAGTCAGCCAACTCGTTGCTGCTAAAAGCAAAAGGAAGCAAATGGGCGGCACTGCTGATTACATACACTTCTCCCACCCTGCCACCCAGTATGAGTGTCATAGGATTGTGTGTCCTTGTCTCATACTCGCAGAGCGACTGCCGGCACATACCACAGGGTGAAATAGGATGGTCGCTGATGCCCTGCGCATTGACATAGCTGACGGCCAGTGCGGTAACAGCAACCCCGGGATGCAGGGTGGCAGCATTGGCCAGCAGCACCCGCTCTGCACAAATGCCGACCGGGTAGGAGGCATTTTCCTGGTTGGTACCTGTTATTATTTCCCCGTTGGCCAGCAGTGCAGCCGCACCTACGGAAAAGCGGGAATAGGGGGCATAGGCATCAGCCGTCACTTCTCCGGCCTTTTTTAATAATGCCTGCCACTCCGGCGGCAGATCATCAGCAGAGGCATATAAGCGGTAAGCCAGCTCTATTTTCTTCTCTTCGTGCATAGAGAAAGGTTAGTGACAAAAATGCCCTTCACGCATGAAGGGCATTTAAAATTAGCGCTTTTATTTTACAATGTTAAACAACCGTTTCCACCTCGGCCCTTTATCCCAGCTAAACCATATCATCCAGGCCTTGCCCACTATACGGTCTTCCGGCACAAAGCCCCAGAACCGGCTGTCCTGTGAGCCATGGCGGTTATCTCCCATCATCCAGAAATAATCCATTTTAAAAGTATAGCTGTTCACTTCCTTGCCATTGAGATAGAACTTTCCGCCCCGCTCATAAAAATCGTTTTGCTCGTATACCCTGATAGCCCTTTCGTAAACAGAATAGTTGTCGCCGGTCAGTGGCAGCGTGGCTCCTTTTTTTGGTATCCATATAGGGCCATACTGGTCTGCCGACCATTTGTGCAGCGTATCGTAGGGGAAATATTCCATTGGGTCAGGCCTGTTCATCAGGTAAGGTTCAACAGACTCCACAACCCCGGAGTTCATCAGTATAGCCTTTTCTTTTTCCGTCAGGTTTACAATATACTGAGAAGGCGTCATCGTGGGATTAAAGTCTGAATTGCCCTCTGCACTTTCATTTATCATTATACCCAGTTCTTCCAGGTAGTCTTTTGACAAGAAGCGATTAGGCTTAACAGTGACCTGGTAATTCACTTCAGCATAAGCCGGAGCAGGCTCAGCTTTCCCGTTAATGTAAATAACCCCGTTCACAATGCTAAGTGTATCGCCGCTTACTGCCACACAGCGCTTAATATAGTTATCCGTTTTGTCTAC
>DAOLFO010000368.1:0-3110 GCA_035326305.1 Chitinophagaceae bacterium | reverse complement strand
TGTTTTTTATATGTGCAGCTCAGATAAATATTTTAAGATATATATTGTCTGGCGGGCAGTATTAACCATAAAGCGGCCTATTGCACGCAATGAAGAACCGACCATCGTACATTTTGCAAATCAGCAAATCAGAAATCATCACATCAGCCATCGTGAATCGGGGCGACCAACGATCATCGGCCAACGATCCACACAACCACCACACCATTCGTAAATCCTAAATCGAAATTCGTAATTCGGCTGCCGTACATCTTACATCATACACCTTTCAAATCAGAAATTCCAAAACCAGGTATCAAACGTCAATCGTGAACCGGGCACGTACATCAAAAACGTCCTGCTGCCACCCTATTCATCCACTATCTCCAGTCCCCAGTCCCTTCCTTTATTTACTGCAGGCACTCCTTCCGTGATCCACTTCGCCGGCTTCTCCCCTTTGAGCAGCCAGTCAAAGAACTGCTGCTCCCGTACCTGGATATCCTTCCTGTTTTTGCGCTGTACCAGGTTATGGGCCTCTCCGTTATAATTAAGCATCCATACCTGCTTGCCGAGGCGGCGCAGGCCGGTGAAGAGCTCTATGCCCTGGTACCAGGGCACTGCCCCATCTGCATCGTTGTGCATGATGACCAGTGGCGTTTTCACTTTTGGCAAATGAAACAGTGGTGAGTTTTCTATATACAGCTCCGGTTTTTCCCAGAGTGTGGCACCAATACGGCTCTGTGTTTTTTCATACTGAAACTGCCTGTTGGCCCCGCTTTCCCAGCGTATGCCGCCATATGCGCTGGTCATATTGGCAACAGGAGCGCCGGCCCATGCCGCTTTAAAGATATCCGTCATAGTAATTAGTTGGGCCACCTGTATACCACCCCAGCTCTGTCCCTGTATGCCCATATTTTTTTCATCCACCCAGGGCTTTTTTGCCAGGTCTTTGGCAGCACTTACAATATAGTCATAAGCGCTTTTGGCCGGGTGGCCGATAGTATACGATATATCAGGAGCAAATACGAGGTAGCCGCGGCTTACAAAGAATGAAATATTCAGGCGGCTGGGTGTGGGTGAAGGGGGAATGTAGTTGTTTAATCCATCTGACAGCTTCTCATAGAAATAAAAAATAATCGGGTATTTTTTATCTGCATTAAAATTATCCGGCTTGTACAGGATACCTTCTGAGGTCTTGCCGTTAAAGGCTTTCCATTTATACAGTTCAGCCGTGCCCCAGGTATAGTTGTGCTGCTGCAGGTTAATAAAGGAAAGCTGCTGTGTGCTGCCCTCCGCAGTGATATACAGGTTAGGCGACCGCACATAAGATTCTTTGGTATACAGGTATGCCGGTGCATCTTTTGCTTTGCGAAGCTGGCCGATGCTGTAAGCAGAATCACCTGAGAGCGGCACGTACCTGTAAGCACCGCCTTCCCAGCGCAGCTCACCCACGCCGGCATTTTTATTACTCTTATTAAAACGCCGGAATACCAGCGTCTGCCCGTTTTCAATCGCCCTTTCTTCGGGGTTTACAGAAAGATAGCGGTATTCTGTATTTTCATTTCTGCCGGTGATGAATACCGAGGGGGCGGCCTTTGCTGCCGGATCTACTTTCCATACGCCGTACTGATCATAGATGTATACGGCATCTTCATTTTTTGACCAGCGCATCACTCCATAAGGCGAGGGATCAGATGGGGAATCATGGTCCTCATTATGCAGCGGCACTTTGATTTTTGCTGTTACATTGCGCACCGAGTCCCCATCGTATACAAAGTAATGGCGTGGCTTGCTCTCATACCACATGATGTATTTGCCGGAAGGCGAAGTATATGCCGGGGAAATAAAGCCCAGCACATCTTTCTTCACCAGCTTGCGGCTGCCATCTTTTACATTAATGAGATAAATGTCTTTCAGCGTATTGCCTGTCCACTGGCTTTCCACCCGGCGGCCTGCATCAGATGTACCCAGGGCCATATCCCCGTCTCCTTCAGCAGTCAGCCATACGGCAGGTATATCTTCCGATGCCAATTGCTCAAACCGTTTTTCATCTATATGGTATACAGATTGAAAGTTCCTCTCCAGTTCACGGTTACGGCGGCTGAGCTGTACGGTTTGCAGGTAGTCCTCTTTATAATGCCATACATCCACTTTTACCAGATCCATTTCTACCAGCGTAGTATCCTTTGCAGGCGGGATGGGGGCCATACCAAAGAACAGGCGTTTACCATTTTTACTAAAGCTCAGGTTGCCGTGCTCACTCACTGTCATGCCCAGCTTCATACCGGGAGTTGCACATTCCACCAGCGCCACAGCCGTATCCATGCCTGTTTTGTAGTACCAAAGCTTATACAGCTTCTGCAGGTCTTTTGGCTTTGCATCACGCTCCGCTACAAAAGCCAATTGCGATCCATCTTCCGAAAATTCAAAATTGCGGAAATCGTTGCCACCAGCAAGTACCGTATCTGTTTTACCACTCTTCAGATCGTGCAGCAAAACAATTGCCCTGCTCAGGGAGTCTTTGGGATTTTTTGACTGCTCCAGCAGGAGCTTCTCCCCGTTTTTGCTAAACAGGTATTCCAGTATCAGCGGAAATGTAATAGTTTTATCCGTACCCGGCTGATGCAGCACCAGGTCAGTACCGGCAGCGCCACCGCCCGGGGCATCATCATCACCTTCAGCATCATCCGCTATACCATCTGTTTCCTCATCGCTGCCTTTCTTCTTCTTTTTCTTAGGCATACTCTCTATCACCTGCTGCAATGAGTCAATAACCCTTGCCAGGCTATCTGTTATTTTTTTATTGTCCGGCTGGCGGGCATTGATTTTTGCTGCAGGAGGGGCCGGTTTTTTTTCCAGGTGGTATGCTACCCACCCTGCTGCCTTCTCCGGTGTTTTAAAAGATTTCACTTGTGGCTTCTTCCATATCTGCTGGCTTCCCAGCTCTACTATTGCCAGCGTGTCTTTAGGCGTGTCTTCCGGCTTTTTCTTTTTGATGCGGGCTTCCCGCATATCTTTGAAGTATGGCCGGATACGGAATATTACATACTTATTATCTTCTGTAATCACGGCGCCATAGCCCCTGGGCACGATGGTGCGCACCGGCGATCCGGCTGATTGTATCACCAGCT
>DAOLFO010000367.1:0-3111 GCA_035326305.1 Chitinophagaceae bacterium | reverse complement strand
AGTTCACAGGAGCTGCGCCACTGTAAGCACCAGGAAGGGAGCGGGGAGATTGAGCATGCAGCGCACAGGACAACAGGACGGTAAGGACAGCAAGCAGGGCTTTTGCTCCCGGAGATGTAAACAATTTAATAACTGGCATAGGCTTTTATATGCACCGCAGTGTATTACTGCTACGGCTGTTTTGGTGGTATATTCTTTTTATTTAACCATTACTGTTCTTTGATGGGCAGCCCCTGGTTGCCCAGTCGCCGGCGGCCGCTATCAGCCACCTGACGACTGGTTTCCTGCAGCAGGATTACCTGGCCGGGGCGCAGCAGGGCCCGCAGCTGCTCTTCATACTGCTGCTGTATCTGCTCCATGCGCCGGCGCCGCTCGTCTGCTGTCAGCGCCTTGCCGGTTTGCTGCAATTGTTTTACGGCTTCCAGGCGCTGCTTTTCCAGCACCAGCACCTGCGCGGCCTGCTGTTCATCCAGCGACAGCCGCTGTATAGCGATGGCAGCCCTGCGCTGCGCCAGGCTGTCTGTATTGGCATGGGCCAACTGCTGGGCTCCTGCCTCGCAGGAAAACCACACCGAAAGCACACAGCAGAAAAAAGATATTCGCTTTATCATATCGTTTATTTTATTCATTAGTAAAGGGTCAGGGCACGATGGTATAAGCGCTGTGTGTCACCAGCGAATAGACAAATGTGCACTCTATATCTAAGCTGTAACTGTAAATGATAGCCTGCGATTCGAGCACCAGCATGGATACGCCGTTGGCATAGCCCGAATCGGTGTAGTCCGGTACCAGCAGCCCGTCGCAGTACGGGTCATTGCGATAGTTGACTGTCAGGGCGCTTACATTCACCGGTGTGGTGCAGGCGGCATCGGAATAAAAGCGCACCACCACGTCGGCAAACGTATAGTAGTCCACACCATACTGGTAGTTCAGGTTTTCCAGGGTCAGTTTGACGTAGATAGCCGTTTGCGTGCAGGTACCGTTCGTGTTCGCATAGCTTTGCCCGTTGGTATTGACATCATCCTGCGCCTGCTGGTCTGCATCGGCCTGGCTGATGGTGGAGGTATAAGTGCCTGCCGGCACGGTATAAGTGACCGTGCTGCCGGTATAGCCACTGCTGCAGTTGTTGCGGGTAAAGTTGCCGCTTTTCAAAGCACTGTAGTATACCATGCCGCAACTGTGCGGCTGGCCCGCATAGTTGTAACAAACCTGCTGCAGGATATTCCCTTCATCATCTTTTACATATTGCAGCCGGTTAAAGCTGTCATATTCATAATAGGTGGTCCGGTCATTCACTTCTGTCACGCTGGTCATGCCCACCAGCGGCTGGTAGGTATATGTTTTCATCAGCGCTGCTGCCGGGTACAGCTTTATTTCATCTATTCTTCCCGTACCGCTTATGGTGATGCTGGTGGTATTGCTGATCGTATATTTGAAAAGTGTCCAGCCGTTTTTCGTGCGCACTGTTTCCGGGGAGGAGATGCTGGCGCCGCCGCTGCCGCTGATGCTGAGCGGGGTGGAAGATTTCAGCCAGTAAGTAAGCGCATAGGTTTTGCCGGTGCTGAGCCCGCTTTTGCTGATATTGCCGGCTGAAAGCTCACAAACCCAAAGCCCGGTGGGCGCTGTGGTATCTCCCACACCTAATCCCGTATAAGTCCAGTTGCCGTCCCCGTCAGCCTCAAAGCTCGAATAGGCTATATCGCTTTGTACAGCATTGCTGGCTTCTGCTATGGGGTAATGTCCCTCATAATCCCAGATATAGGAAATAGGTGCCCCCGATGCCGGAACCTGTGTCAACAGCCGGTCATTGGCATCATAAGTAAAAGTAGCTTTCAGTTGGTAATGGCTGTCACTGATAAGGGTGTTATATTTCCCGCTCGTTTGCGTCTCATTGTTCAGCGAAGAAACACCGGTGGTCCGCTCAAAGGCATAGACGGAATCAGGCAGAAAATGTGCATTATACTGAATTACTTTCCCGGATATCAGCACAGAATCTGTTGGGCTGGTTTTCTTCCACAGTTGCTCCTCCCATACCGGGCTGAGCACATGGCTGGTTATAAAATTACTGTTCAGGCCGGAGGTATAATCTTCGGCATACTTCGTTTTCCGGGTAAGAAAGTTTCCCTTCGAATCTTTTGTTACCACGAGTTGAAGGTTCCTCGAACCATTTATATTGTAATAGTAATCGGTAGTATTTATGCTGTTGCCCTGGTCCGTATATATTGTTTCTTTTTTTGATTTCAGCGCTGACCACATTTTCCGGAGATAGTAGGGGTCAAAGTCAAATTTCTCACTTGGAGGAAGATACCAGCCTCCTGCTTCTATCACTTTTGAACGCAGGTAGGGTTTGATGGCATGGATCATTGTGTCCGTGATTTCCCAGTATTCATACTCGGTTTTATTTATTGGCTCCCATTCCGATCCGGCCTGCCTGTAGTTAGTGACGGCCAGGGGCTCCACCCCCATAAAATTTCCTTCGCTTTGAAAGGAAATAAAATCATGACGTGCCCGCAGCTTTTCACCGGCCGTATATACCTCCTCTACTACCGAGGTATAGTAATGCGGTATTCCGATTCCTATAGATTCCGTTAGTGAAGAGGTATAAATGGTGGAATGGATCTCCCGGAAAATAGATGTATCAGCTACTTCATCTGTGTACTCTCTTTGCTGGAAAAGCGGAGTAATATCTGAACTCCCGGTACTAAATCCGCCGTTATTGGTATAATAATATCTCCTTACTACAGGACTACCAGCCCCGAAATCAGAAGTCACCTGGCTCACCCGTATGCCTGCCGCCGGATCACCCGGTACGGGCGATCCGTTAGTATAATAAGTGACCAGCGCATGCATATCCGTCTCCCGGTAATCAATATATGTGGTAATATTATAAGTGCCTGCCGGAAGTGCGATTTGGAATTCCTTACCCGCATTATCAGCTTCCTGACCTATGGAGTCCTGGTATACAACATCGAATTGAGCATCTGTTATACGAAAATCCCTGTACAGATTACGTGAAAACCCGTCTACAAATGGAGTATGCACACCTCTTGTCAGCAAAACTGTAATAGTTTGTGCATACGCAAGCGTAAAGCTTTCCTCCAGAGAGGCAAT
>DAOLFO010000366.1:0-3114 GCA_035326305.1 Chitinophagaceae bacterium | reverse complement strand
GCCGACCCTCTGCTTGTAAGGCAGATGCTCTGAACCAACTGAGCTAAACTCCCTTTTCTGAAACGGGAGTGCAAAGATAAGGGGCTCTGTGTTTTATCCAAATTTTTTTTGCCTTTATATCTCCTGTTTTCACCTTCTTTTATAAAACCCATTTAATTTCTAATTTTGCACCAACATGGATTTTAAACCCCTTACCGCCACGCAAACAGACAGCCGCGAAGAAACGGATGTGCTTACCCTGCACGAGGAGCCGTGGAGCCTTATTGTATGGAATGATGAGGTCAATACCTTTGAATGGGTTATCGAAACCCTGATCAGCGTATGCGGCCATTCGCCTGAGCAGGCTGAGCAATGCTCTATTTTTATTCATACAAAAGGGAAATATGCTGTAAAAAAAGGCTCCTACGATGAGCTGAAGCCCATGTGCGATGCTATCACCGAAAGAGGCATAGGCGCCAC
Organism: Chitinophagaceae bacterium; assembly: GCA_035326305.1. GTDB lineage: Bacteria > Bacteroidota > Bacteroidia > Chitinophagales > Chitinophagaceae > DAOLFO01. The sequence continues at coordinate 2,655 of DAOLFO010000366.1, read as the reverse complement.
TGTGGAAGTGGCAGTATCCTGATTTTTCCGATGGCCTTATTTGCCCTGGATAAAGAACTGATTTTTCCTCCCCCGCACCTGGCTGAGCCCGACGGGCTGCTGGCCATCGGCGGCGATCTGTCCACCGAACGTTTACTGCTCGCTTACCGGCAGGGCATTTTTCCGTGGTATGAAGGCGCTGATATACTTTGGTGGGCCCCGGATCCGCGGTTTGTACTTTTTCCTAGGGAGTTGAAGATTAGTAAGAGCCTGAAGCCGCTGCTAAACCGTAAAGCTTTTGACTTCACCACCAACACGGCATTCCGCGAAGTAATCCGCAACTGTAAAGAAATAGTGCGCCCCGGGCAGGAAGGCACCTGGATCACCGGCGAAGTGGAGCAGGCTTATATCCGTATGCATGAACTGGGCTATGCGCATAGCGCCGAGGTATGGCAAAATGGCGAATTGGCCGGCGGCCTGTACGGTATCCGGCTGGGTCATGTCTTTTTTGGCGAAAGCATGTTTAGCAGGGTTAGCCAGGCTTCCCGTTATGCTTTTACCACTTATGTACAGCAACTGGCGGCAGAAGGCGTTGAGCTGATTGACTGCCAGGTATACACTTCCTACCTGGAAAGTATGGGTGCCGGGATGATACCCGGAAAAGCGTTCCAGGCACTGCTAAAAAAACTCATCCCCCAATAAAAGGTTTACGCTTCAAAACCGGGTGCCCAGGTAATGAGGCAGCATCTTGCGCCAGGTATTCCAGTCATGCGGCCATTCCGTGCCCCAGATATCCAGTTCATACCATATACCTTTGTCATATAGCTGGCGGGCAAACCGTCCGCTGGCATCCGGGTCTTCATAGTTGCCGCTGCCGGTCAGGATATGAATATGGCTGCTCTGCCTTATCTGCTCCAGTATAGCATGATCGGTAAGGTTGGGCAGGTAGTGCGCCGGGCTGTTGAAGTATACATTGTCATCATAGTGGCCCTTGGTATATTCCATCAGGTTATACACGCCGCTCATAGCCATCACGCCATTAATCAGGTCAGGGCGCTTCAGGAAAAGGTTCATACTGTGCAGCGCCCCGAACGAAGCGCCGCAGGTAATGACAGGTGTTTCCCAGCTTGTATTGTTTTTGATAAAAGGGATGACTTCGTTGTACACATATTCATTCCACTGCTGGTGCCGCGCAGATTTCTGCCAGCCATCTATTTGCTGGTTCATCCAGCTTTCATTATTAATACTGTCAATAGAAAAAACTTTTACCTTGCCTGCATTGATAAAAGGCTCCAGCGTATCAATAAGCTGAAAACGCTCATACTCCAGGTAGTCGGCTGCTGCCGTAGGCACCAGGAGCAGTGCAAATCCATAATCTCCATACACAGCCACCGGCATTTCTTTATTCAGGGCGGGGCTAAACCAGGAAGTGAGTTGTCTTTTCATGCTGAGCAGTTGTTTGATTTAATCCGGGCATCTGTTTACCCTTATCTTTAAAAAGGTTCAAAAATAACGTTCCGGGCAGGTGCAGAAAAGACGCTTATACCAGGTATGGTTATTTACCATTAAAACCTTTAGCTTCACTATCGCCAGCCAGCCGGTCATTTTGAAATGAATATAGTGTAATTCAGCAAGTACCCACTAAATTTCCGGCCACCACTGCCTGATGTGGTAATACCTGATTGAATTTGATAATTATCAATTAATGCGTGCATGCCGATAAAATACGCATACAGTACTGGTAGTATTACTCAATTTTACAGTATTTTTACTGCAAAATTGATTGTAATCAATTTTGGTTCGTTTTTTGCGCACCCGCCGGGTTGTTTTGAAATGTAAAAAAAAGTAAAGCGGCAGGCACAGGGTTTTGCAATTGATTTAATCCCGGGTATCCTTTGACAACTAATATTCGTCTGAATACTATTACCGATTAAACCATATGCTGAATCAAATCAAGATCGTACTGGTTGACGATCACCAGACCGTGAGAGAATCCTGGAAATTCCTGCTGGAAGAAGATAGCCGCTTTATTGTAGTAGGCCAGTGCGAAAATGGCGCTGAAGCCATTAAAACCGCTTCCCAGTTACGACCCGATATCATGCTGATGGATGTAAATATGTCACCGGTAAATGGCTTTGAAGCCACTGAGCATATCAGCCTCCACTCTCCTGAAGTAAAAATCATCGGCCTGTCGGCCAATAGCCATCCGGGCTATGCTAATAAAATGATGAATATCGGCGCCCGCGGCTATGTCACCAAAAACTCCAGCTTTCATGAGCTTACTGCCGCTATCATGGAAGTGTACAACGGCGGCAGCTACCTGTGCGAAGAAATAAGGCAGGATATTCCCTGATAAAATACTAATTGCAGGCTCCGGGAAGCAGGTACGCAAAAGATAAAAGCCGCAACCGCAAACCAGTAATCATCACATCAGCAATCGTGAATGGGGGGCGGACAACAGATAACAGTCAACAGACCATAGCAGGTACGCTATTCGTAAACCCTAAATCGTTATGCCAGTCTCCGGGATGCCTCCTGCGTCGGCATGACAAGGGGCCGAAAGAGGCTACAGTAAATCAGCAAATCAGAAATCATCACATCAGCAATCGTAAATCGGGACCGGACAACAGCTAACGGTCAACAGACCATAGCCGGTACGCTATTCGTAAATCCTAA
>DAOLFO010000039.1:6412-16302 GCA_035326305.1 Chitinophagaceae bacterium | reverse complement strand
GCTTTAGGGAAAGGATATCGCGGCAGAGGGCCGCATCTCTTTTTTCCAGCAGGTAAATGGTGCGCAGGTATGGTATCTGCAGCATCTTCTTCAGCGTTTCATTCATCCATACAATATTGCCGGTACCTTCTTCATACGACAATATGCCCGTGTCCACCAGCTCCAATACTTTTTGCAGGTACTGGTACTGGGTTTCCCTTTCTTTGCTGATCACTTTAAAAGTGGTATTGATCTCGTTGAAGCCCTGCCGGAGCGGCTGCAGTTCCACGGGTGCATGCTTTACATCAAAATACCGGGAAAAATCGCGGTAATGCACCGACTCTACAAACTGGTTGAGCTCTTCGTATGCTTTTCGCTGAAAGCGGAAAAACTCTGCCACCTGGAAAATAAGCACCGGCAATACAAGCACCAGGTATACATAGTGCCGCTGCACCACGAGGAATGCGGCAACCGTGAGCACAGCCAGCAGCAGCAATACCCGTAAGACGATCCACCATTCAAAGTTTTTCAGTTTCATTGTAGCTATTTGCAGCAATGCTGCTTCGTGCAAAGTAAAAATTCAAAAAGAAAAGTAAAAAACAATCCGCTTTCCCACTCCTCCTGCTTATATTTCCTTTTCTGATTTTTTGCTTTTTCTTTTAAATATCATACTTGCTCAGCCGCCGGTAGAGTGCGGTACGGGTCAGCCCCAGCTCCTTAGCCGCACGGGTGATATTGCCGTTATGCTTTTCAATTACCCGCAGAATGGCATTTTTTTCCAGTGCGCTCAGCTTTGTTTCCTCCGGCTCGCCGGCAGAGGCAGAAGCAGATTCAATCGGTGAAAAAATAAGATCATCAGCACGCAGCACTTCGTCGTCTGACATGATCACGGCCCGCTCTATCGTGTACTGCAGTTCCCGTACATTGCCGGGGTAATGGTAAGCCAGCAATTTTTCAGCAGCCCTGTTATCAAAGCTCAGCTCCGGCTTCAGGTATTTATTACTGTACAGCTTGCAAAAATGACTGGCCAGCAGCAAAATGTCATTGCCTCTTTTCCGCAGCGGCGGCACCATGATCTCCACGGTGTTGATACGGTAGATCAGATCTTTGCGGAAGCGGCTTTCATTTGCCAGCTCTGTCAGCGGTACATTGGTGGCGCACACCAGCCTGATATCAACCGGTATGGGCTCATTTGTTCCCAGCCGTGTCACCTGCCTGTTTTGAAGCACACTTAACAGCTTGGCCTGCTGCTGCAGGGAAATATTACCAATTTCATCCAGGAACAATGTACCGCCCTGTGCCGCTTCAAAACGGCCGGCCCTGTCTTCCCGGGCATCGGTAAAAGCTCCTTTCTTATGCCCAAACAGCTCGCTTTCAAAAAGCGAATCGGTCAGCGCACCCACATCCACTTTTATAAACGGCTTATCCCGGCGCATAGAGTGCTGATGGATGGCCTGCGCTATACCATCTTTTCCTGTGCCATTTTCTCCCAGTATTAAAATATTAGCATCAGTAGGAGCAATTTTTTCCACTTTATAAAAAATCTCCTTCATCACTTCCGACTCGCCCAGCAGCTCTTTTCCAATCAGCGATCCGCCGGTTAGCTGCTGCTGGCCTGGCTGGTTTGATTTTTTGCGCAGCGTATCGCGGATGGTCTCCAGCAGCTTTTCATTATGCCAGGGTTTTACAATGAAATCCGCAGCGCCTTCCTTAAGTGTGCGTACAGCCAGGTCAATAGCACCGTAGGCCGTCACCATGATGACCTCAGTAGAAGGTTTGAGCTCCTTAATTTTTTTGAGCCAGAAAATACCTTCATTGCCGGTATTAATAGCGCTGGTAAAATTCATATCCAGTAAAACAATATCAAAGTTGTCCTTTGATAAATGCCACCGGATGTTTTCGGGATTTTTCTCCGTTACTATCTCCTTTACTTCTGTCTTCAGCAGCAGCCGTACGGCAGTCAGCATATCCGTATCATCATCCACCACCAGCACGGCCGCATTTTTAATGTTCATGAGCGTATCAAATTTTTTGGTTGCTGTATTTATAACCAATACTGCATGGTACCTGCTGCAAGTATACCATAAATACAAGGTGGTGGCAATTAATTTTTTAGGTAAAAAATCGCTTTCCGCAAGTGTATCAAAATCGGACAGTTTGTGTCCGATAACGAACGTCTTCGTAGAGTATTATGGTAATAATACGTTGTAAATCAGCGCCCACTATTTCTGGCATATTGTTGCTATTGCCTCCATGTGATTTTAGTATATGTTTTGCACCATCCGGCTACAGCCAGGCCGGATGGCGCTTTCAGGTAAAGTAAACAGGAATTATTAACCGCTAAGTTTTTAGTAAAAGCCAATTGTTGTGGACAGAGTCATTGCCAAAAAGAAATGGAGCAGGAAAAGGATCTTAACCATTGCAGGTATTGCCGGCCTGGTGCTGCTGATTGCCGGCAGCATTTATTTTACTTCAGGTAAAAGCAAGCTGAATGTAAATGCAGACCGCATCACCATCAGCGAAGTGACACAGGGTGTCTTCCAGGAAAATATACCGGTCAATGGCATTGTGCTGCCGCAAACGACCATCTACCTGGATGCGCAGGAAGGCGGCCGTGTGGAAGAAAAATATGTGGAAGACGGTGCTATGATGAAAAAAGGTGAACCTATTCTCCGCCTTTCCAATACAGACCTGCAGCTAAGCCTGGTAAACCAGGAAACACAGGTATATAACCTGCTTACGCAAATGCAGATTGCAAAAAACGCAGCCAGGCAAAACACCATCACCAACCTGAACCAGCAAACAGATGTGGACAACCAACTGAAGGAAGCAGAGCGGGTGTATAACCTGAATAAAAAGCTGTATGATCAAAAAGCTATCGGCCTGCAGGAGTTTAAGCAAAGCGAAAATGCCTACCTGTACCAGGTTGAAAAGAAAAAATTGTCAAACCAGACCATAGATCAGGATCGTTCAGCTACAGAACAGCAGGTGGCACAGGCCACTCAATCTTACCAGGGATCGCAAAATGCACTGAACGTAATGCGCAAGAAAGTAGGCGATCTGATCGTAAGGTCGCCTGTGGACGGGCAGCTCACTTCGCTGGATGCAGAAATAGGCCAGAGCAAAAACAAAGGTGAAAGGCTGGGCCAGATAGATGTAATGAGCGGGTACAAAGTACGGGTGGATATTGATGAGCATTACATTTCCCGTGTGTATACGGGATTAAAAGCTACTGTTACCTTATCGGGAAAAGAGTATAAGCTTGAAATAAAGAAAGTATATACGCAGGTAACAGGCGGCCGCTTCCAGGTGGACATGGAATTTGAAGGAGAAGTACCGCCGGGCATACGCCGCGGGCAAACATTGCAGATAGTGCTGGCGCTTAGTGATGAAAGGCAGGCGCTCCTGCTGCCCAAAGGCGGCTTCTACCAGCAAACAGGCGGCAACTGGATATTTAAAGTACGGGAAAACGGATCAGGTGCATACCGGGTGGACATACAATTAGGCAACCAGAATAAAGATTACTACGAAGTGGTAAGCGGCCTGCAGCCGGGTGATAAGGTGGTGACAAGCAGCTATGAGAATTATGGAAGTATGCAGGAACTGGTTTTGAAAAAGTGAGGGAGAGTGGTTTAAGGGGTAAGGTTGAGTGAGGCGGTTGGCCTTTAATTGGCTGTCGTGAGCAAAAGTGATTTTTCGGAGCCCTGTTGCTATCCCACTATTAGAAATAATTGAGAGTTTAACATCCGTGAATACCGGATGATTAACATGGTAAATACATTTTTGATTTAATTTTTTGACATGATGGTTCAAAAAGCCTTGTTTGTAATTATTACTGCTTACAGCCTGTCCTTTTTCAATTTGCTGTGCGATGCGCTGCTTAGCCCGAAAATACAAAAGAAAGAAGAGCAAAGCTGTGCAGGACGGCAGGAACGCGGCGGCGAAAATACCATCCTCGTCAATGCTTTCTATTTCTCCAATTCATAACCAGATTTTCAATACTGCATCTTCAAATCTAAAATCATAAATAAATATCAAACCCGCAAGCAATGATCAATATCACGAACCTCGAAAAGATATACCGCACCGAAGAAGTGGAAACAGTGGCACTGAACAAGCTCTCCTTTTCTGTAAAGGAAGGAGAATTTGTAGCTGTGATGGGTCCTTCCGGCTGTGGCAAGTCCACGCTGCTGAATATACTCGGCTTACTGGACGATGCAGATGCCGGCAGCTTTGTATTCAATGGTACGGAAGTCATTGACTTCAACGAAAGGAAAAGAGCCGATCTGCGCAAGCATAATATCGGGTTTGTATTCCAGAGCTTCAACCTGATTGATGAGCTGACAGTTTTTGAAAACGTGGAGCTGCCGCTTATTTATACCGGTGTAAAAGCCGCTGACCGTAAAAAACGGGTGGATGAAGTGCTGGAGAAGGTGCAAATCATGCATCGCAGAAATCATTACCCCCAGCAGCTTTCCGGCGGACAACAGCAGCGTGTGGCAGTAGCAAGGGCCGTAGTAAACAAACCAAAGCTGATATTGGCGGATGAGCCTACCGGAAACCTCGACTCTTCTAACGGTAACGAAGTAATGCAGATGCTGACAGATCTGAATGAGCAGGGCACTACTATTATAATGGTAACGCACAGTGAGCATGATGCCCGGTACAGTCACCGTATCGTACGTATGCTGGATGGCCAGACGGTGACAGAGAATATACTCGTGTGATGGGGAGTGTGGTTTTTGGTTTTAGCCGATAGTTGTCACCGCCCTGTTTTAAACCTTGAACTTTAAACCTTAAACCTTTTTCACACACAAGCATTGCAATAACACAACCTCTCCAAAAAAAAGTATAGCCATGTTTTTAAATTATCTCAAAATAGCCTGGAGAAATTTACTGAAGAACAGAAGGTCTTCCTTTATCAATATTTTCGGCCTTGCTGTTGGCATGGCCGTTGCCATGCTGATTGGCCTGTGGATATGGGATGAAATATCCTTTAACAAAAGTAACCGCAGCTACAAGCGAACCGGGCAAATACTGCAGCACCAAACCTTTAACGGCACCATTTTTACCGGGCCTGCTATTCCTTTTCCATTGGGAGAAGAGCTGCGGGCTACCTACGGCGATCAATTTCAGTATGTGGCCATGGCTTCCTGGCAGGGCGATCATATACTCAGTGCCGGCGACAAGCATATTACCCAAAATGGTATGTATACAGAAAAGGACGGCCCCAAAATATTTGATCTGGAAATGGTGAGCGGGACTATTGAAGGGCTTACCAGTCCCAACAGCATCCTGCTGGCAGAAAGCGCTGCAAAAGCTTTTTTTGGAGGAGCCGACCCGATCAACCAGTTGATGAAGATAGACAGCAAGCTGGATGTAAAAGTAACGGGAGTGTTTAAAGACCTGCCGCATAATACAACATTGAATGAAATAAAATTTATCGCTCCCTGGGATCTGTTTAAAACTTCAGAAGACTGGCTGACACGGGCAGCTACGCAATGGGGAAATAATTCTTTTCAGTGCTTTGCACAGATAAAAGAAAACGACCAGTTTGCTGCTGTAAACAAGCGCATCATTAATGCCAAGCTCGACAAAGTGCCGGATGATGAAAAGCGTTTTAATTCACAAGTCTTCCTGCACCCGATGAAAGACTGGCACCTCCGCTCCTCCTGGAAGAATGGTATCCAGTCAGGCGGGCAGGTAGAATATGTGCGCATGTTTGCCATCATCGGCATATTTGTGCTGCTGCTGGCCTGTATTAATTTTATGAACCTGAGCACAGCCCGTTCTGAAAAAAGAGCAAAAGAAGTGGGTATCCGCAAAACAATCGGATCGGTAAAAACACAATTGATTGGCCAGTTCCTGGCAGAGTCGGTACTCGTGGCATTGATTGCTTTTGTACTTTCTATCCTGCTTACACAGCTTTCGCTGCCTTGGTTCAACCAGGTAGCCGGCAAGCAAATGCATATTCTCTGGGGAAATGGCTGGTTTTGGATGGCGGGCATTGGCTTTGCCATACTCACCGGCCTCATAGCAGGCAGCTACCCTGCATTTTACCTTTCCTCTTTTCAGCCGGTGAAAGTGCTCAAGGGAACATTCAAAGCAGGCAGACTGGCTGCTTTACCAAGAAAAGTGCTGGTAGTGCTGCAGTTTACCGTATCAGTGGCGCTGATCATCGGTACTATTATCGTATACCGCCAGATCCAGCACAGCAAAAACAGGCCGGTAGGTTATGACCGCAGCAACCTGGTGATGATCATGATGCAGAGCCCGGACTTCTATGGCAAGTTTGATATCCTCCGCAATGAACTGAAGCGGCAGGGCGCCATTGCAGAAATGTCTGAATCATCTAACCCCGTAACAGCAGTATGGAGTAACAGCGGGGGCTTTACATGGGAAGGCAAGGATCCTAACCTTGATGCTGACTTTGCTACCTTCTGGGTAACTCATGAGTATGGTAAAACAGTAGGCTTCGAAATTAAGGAAGGCCGCGATTTTTCCCGTGATTTTATCAGCGACAGCGCTGCCATCCTTATCAATGAGGCTGCTATCAAATTTATGAACATCAAAGATCCGGTAGGGAAAATAGTACGCTGGGGAGATGAGGCGGAAGCGCCTGCCTATACTATTGTTGGCATTGTAAAGGATATGGTCATGAACTCTCCCTACACGCCGGTGAAACAGGCTATCTATTTGCTCAACTATGAAAATGTAAACGTTATCAACTTAAAGCTGCATCCCGAAAAAAGCACGGCTGCATCCCTGGCAATTATTGAAAAAGTATTCAGGAGCACTATTCCTTCCGCTCCTTTTGAATACAAATTTGCCGACCAGGAATATGCCAGGAAATTTTCGCAGGAAGAACGTATAGGAAAATTAGCAGGCTTCTTCACCATCCTTGCCATCCTCATCAGTTGCCTCGGGCTTTTCGGCCTTGCATCATTTGTAGCGGAGCAGCGCACCAAAGAAATTGGCATCCGGAAAATTGTAGGCGCATCGGTGTTCAGCCTGTGGAAGTTGCTGTCCAAAGATTTTGTATGGCTGGTAGTGATAGCCTGCCTCGTAGCGGTGCCGCTTGCCTGGTATTACCTGCACGGGTGGCTGCAGCAATATGATTACAGGGTAGGCATCTCCTGGTGGGCTATACTGGCTGCGGTATCCGGTGCGCTGGTCATTACATTGCTTACGGTGAGCTTCCAGGCCATCAAAGCGGCTATATCCAACCCGGTGAAATCACTGCGTACGGAATGAGGGGATTCAGGATGTTAAAAAGTACGATGTGAGATGTACGGTGTACGATTGACGATTGTTTAAGAAGTTCAAAGGGTTTAAAGTTTGAGGTTGGTGTCCGGCATTTAGAGTTCCTCATTCTTAATTCTTAATTCTTAATTATTAATTACTAATTATTCACTACTCATCACTCCTTATTCATCATCTATATGTTCAAAAGCTATCTGACCATCGCCTGGCGAAACCTGCTAAAGAACAAGGCCTTTTCCCTGATCAACATCATTGGGCTGGCTGCAGGGCTTGCCTGCTTCCTGCTGATCAGCATTTATATTGTTGATGAGCTGAGCTATGACCGGTATCATAAAAATGCAGATCGCATCTATCGCACCCATGCTGATATACGATTTGGCGGCAATGAGCTCAAACTGGCCGTATCCAGCGATATGATGGGAGCCACGCTCAAAAAAGATTACCCAGAAGTGGAAGAGTATACCCGTATCTACTCATCCGGCGGGGCCAAAATGATCAAAAAGGAAAACAACTGGATCAATGAACCGGCTGTTGCTCATGTTGATTCTACTTTCTTCCAGGTATTCAGCTTTGAACCGGTAGCAGGCCATCTTTCCACAGCATTGAATGAGCCCAATACGGTAGTGCTGAGCAGGAAGGTGGCAAATAAATATTTTGGTACGGCAGATGTTATAGGCAAAACGATTGAAACAAATGACAATAACAGCACTACCTATAAAGTGACAGCCGTAATAGAGGATATGCCGCAACGCTCCCATTTCCGGTACGATTTTCTTTTTTCTATGGACAATGTGAGCTATAACTGGGGAACCTACCTGAGCCACAATTTCCATACCTACCTGCTTCTGAAAGAAGGCGCTGATGCGAAAAGGCTTGAAAAAAACCTGGAGCAATATATCCAGCGCTATTGCCTGCCGGAAGCGAAGGAAAACATGCAGCTATCCAGCATGGAAGAGTTTAGGAAAAGCGGCAACCGGCTGAATTATTTTCTCATGCCGCTGACGGATATACACCTGCACTCTGATTCATTCCCGGAGCTGGCGCCGAATGGCAGCATACAGTATATCTACATATTTGGAGCCGTTTCTGTTTTTATACTGCTTATTGCCTGTGTCAACTTTATGAACCTGTCTACGGCCCGCTCGGCCAACCGGGCTAAGGAAGTGGGCGTAAGAAAAGTGTTAGGCACCGGCAAAGCATCATTGGTAAAGCAATTCCTGACAGAATCCGTGCTGATGACATGTATCGCCATGATCATGGCGCTGGCGCTCGCATACCTGTTATTGCCATTGTTTAACCGGATAGCAGCAAAAGAGTACAGCTTCGGTTTGCTGACGGAAATCCGGTTTTTACCTTTGTATATACTGCTGCCTGTAGCGGTAGGCGTACTGGCAGGCTACTACCCTGCTTTTTATTTATCTTCCTTCCGCCCCATCAGTGTTTTAAAAGGTGCTCTGAATACCCGCCCCGGCAAAAGCAAGCTGCGCAGCAGCCTGGTCGTTTTCCAGTTTGCCACTTCTATATTTCTCATCATCGGAACAATAATCGTATACCGGCAGCTCAATTATATCCAGCAAAAAAAGCTGGGCTTCAATAAAGACCAGGTGTTGATTATAGACGGGGCCTATGCGCTTGGCAATAACCTGGCAGCATTTAAAAATGAAGTGACCGGTATGAGTGGTGTAAAGTCCGGAACCATCAGCTCTTTCCTGCCCGTTTCATCCAGCAGCCGGAGCGATAATACTTTTTCAAAGGATGCGGTCATGTCCACGGACAATGCTTTATCCATGCAGGCATGGAAAATAGATCATGAATACATTCCTACTATGGGCATGGAGATGAAGAGCGGCAGAAATTTTTCCCCGGATTTTGTAAGCGACTCGATGGGCGTGATCCTGAATGAAACCGCCGCTAACCTGCTCGGGTACGCAGACCCGGTAGGGCAAAAATTGTATAGCGGTGGATCGGGCAACCCTGTCTCTTACCAGATCGTTGGTGTGGTAAAGAATTTTAACTACGAATCCCTGCGCCAGCAGGTGGGGCCGCTTGGGTTTTTCCTCAGCCGCAGCGCTTATTCTGCAGCATTCAAAGTAGCTGCTGCTGACGTAGAAACACTGATTGGAAAAATTGAAACAACCTGGAAAGGAATGGCGCCGGGCATGCCTTTCAGCTACCGGTTTATGGACGAAGCTTTTGATGATATGTACCGGTCAGAGCAACGCATCGGGCTGATCAGCCTTTGCTTTTCCGTAATGGCTATCCTGATTGCCTGCCTGGGATTGTTTGGCCTCGCCGCTTATATGACAGAGCAGCGTACAAAAGAGATTGGCATTCGCAAAGTGCTGGGAGCTTCAGTAGGCAGTATCGTAAGCCTTTTGTCTGCCAACTTCCTGGTGCTGGTATTGATTGGTTTTATCATTGCTTCACCGCTGGCCTGGTGGATCATGAATAACTGGCTGAAAGAATTTGCCTATCGTATCCCGGTAAACTGGACGATATTTTTACTGGCAGGCGTGGCAGCTATGTGCATTGCCATACTTACAGTTTGCTTCCAGGCGGTAAAAGCAGCACTGGCCAACCCGGTGAAATCGCTGCGAACGGAATGAGGAGATGCGGGATGTTAAAATGTACGATTGGCGATTGTTTAA
>DAOLFO010000039.1:0-6312 GCA_035326305.1 Chitinophagaceae bacterium | reverse complement strand
ATTATTAATTACTAATTATTCATTACTCACTACTCATCATCATATGTTCAAAAATTATCTGAAAACGCTTTTACGGAATATCAGGAAGAATAAAACGTATTCGCTGATCAATATTACAGGCTTGTCCATTGGCATGGCAGCCGCTATCCTCATCCTGCTGTGGATACAGAATGAAATGAGCATTGAACGTTTTCATGAAAAAGGGGATCGGCTTTATCTGATGTATAACAGGGATAAAGACCCTGAAGGCAAAGCATGGGCCTGGCCCAATACACCTAAGGTAATGGCAACAACCCTGCGCAACGACTATCCGGAAGTGGAAGACGCCGTACGCTACTGGAACATTACCTTCCTGGTTACTGCCGGTGAAAAAAAGCTGAACCAACGGGGCGCTTTTGTGGATAGCAGCTTTCTGAAAATGTTCAGCTTCCCTTTGCTGCAGGGCGATAAGAACACAGCGCTCAACAGCAATCATAATATTGTATTAACCGAAAGCTTCGCCACTGCCCTGTTTGGTAAAGAAAATGCAATGGGAAAAATTGTGCGTGTTGACAGCGTGCATAATTGTACGGTAACAGGGGTGCTCAAAGACCTGCCTAATAACACAAGATTTGAATTTGCCTATCTCCTTCCCTGGTCCTATGTGCAGGCCCTTGGCTGGAATGATCAAAGCTGGGGCAATAACTCCGTACGCACTTACACATTATTAAAAGAAGGCGCTTTACAGCCGGTATTTGACAATAAGGTAAAAAATATCACTATTGATCATACCAAAGAATCTGCCAACGCTTCTACCACCGAAGTGTTTACCCATCCCATTGGCAAAGTGCATTTATACGGCAAATCAGAAGATGGCAAACTGGTTGGTGGCCAGGTGGAAACAGTGCGCCTCTTTGCCATTATCGCCGGGTTTATACTGCTGATAGCCTGTATCAACTTTATGAACCTGAGCACAGCACGCAGCGAAAAAAGAGCAAAAGAAGTAGGTATCAGGAAAGTGTCAGGAGCAGGGCGCAGGCTGCTGATATTCCAGTTCCTGGGTGAAAGTATTTTTCTATGCATTATTGCTTTTGCCATAGCGCTCTTATTAGTACAGTTGGCGTTGCCGGGCTTTAATGAGCTGGTAGGAAAAAAACTTTTTATTAATTATACAGATTCACAATTCTGGATCTATTCACTGGCATTCATTCTCTGTACCGGCCTGCTGGCCGGCAGCTACCCGGCTTTTTACCTTTCTTCCTTCAACCCGATTGGTGTATTGAAAGGAAAATTTAAGCAGGCAAAAACCCTGGTAGCACCCCGCAAAGTGCTGGTGGCTGTGCAGTTTACGTTTGCTATCATACTCATCATTGGCACTGTCATCGTTGTACGGCAGATCCGGCATGGCCTTGATCGTCAAACCGGGTACGACCGGAATAACCTGATTTATGTTTTTACACAGGGAGATATTGAAAAGCACTACCTGTCCATTAAAAATGAGCTGCTGGGCAGCGGCGCTGTTACTTCTCTTACCAGTTCTGCCAACCCTATTACGCAGCGCTGGAGCGATAGCTGGGGCTATTACTGGGAAGGCAGCACCAAAAGCGATGAAAAAATTGATTTTTTACGGTTAGGCACCGATGCTGATTTTGTAAAAACAATTGGCGTAACCCTGCTGCAGGGGCGGGATATTGATATTTACAAATACGCAACCGACAGCACGGCTGTCATGCTCAACGAAGCGGCAGTGAAAGCTATGCGGGTGAAGGATCCTGTTGGTATGACAATAAAAGAAGTGGGTGGCGACGCACAATGGCATGTAGTGGGCGTGATAAAAGATTTTATCCTGGAATCGCCCTATCAGCAACAGATAAATCCCATGATGATATTTGGCCCCGGTGAAAGCTATCACCAGGTTATTCATGCTAAGCTGAATAGCAACAGGGCTACATCTGACAATATAAGTATCATAGAAAAAATATTTAAAAAATATAACCCGCAATACCCGGTTGATTATGTATTTGCAGATGAGTCTTATGCCCGCAAGTTCCAGGAGTCACAACGTACGGGCAAGCTGGCTGCCCTGTTTGCCGGGCTTACCATTCTTATTTCCTGTCTTGGCCTGTTCGGCCTCGCCGCTTACATGGCAGAGAGCCGTACAAAAGAAGTAGGTGTGCGTAAGGTGCTGGGCGCCTCGGTGGTAAATGTAGCATTGTTGCTGTCCAAAGAGTTTTTATGGCTGGTGGGCATTTCGTTTTGCATCGCCTCTCCTGTTGCATGGTATGTGATGAATAAATGGCTGGATAACTATTCGTACCGTATTGGCGTGGAATGGTGGGTATTTGCACTGGCAGGCATCACTGCTATAGTCATAGCGCTTGCCACAGTAAGCTACCAGGCGATAAAAGCGGCCATGGCCAATCCGGTAAAATCGCTGCGAACGGAGTAAGGGAATGCAGGATGTTAAAATGTACGATGTAAGATGTTCGGTATACGATTGGCGATTGTTTAAAAGGTTTAAGAAGTTTAAAAGGTTCAAAGTTTAAAGTCAAAAGTTTAAGGTTGGTGCCTGGCATTTAGAGTTTCTCGTTCCTGATTATTAATTATTAATTATTAATTACTAACTATTCATTACTCACTACCCACTATTCATCATCATATGTTTAAAAATTATCTGAAAATAGCGCTGCGCAACATCCGCAAGAATAAGCTCTACAGCTTTGTAAATATTGCCGGGCTCGCCATTGGCATCACGGGGTGCCTGCTGATTGGGCTGTATGTATGGAATGAGCTGTCGTACGACAGGTTTCATAAAAATGCAGACAGGATCGTACGGGTGACGATGGAATACCAGTTTTCAGGAACGGTAAGTAAGACAGCCGTAACAGGCACAAAAGCCGGCCCGCAGTTTAAGCGCAGCTTTCCTGAAGTGGAGTCGTATGTAAGACTGTACAAGTATCCCATGTCGCTGGCTAACGGAAGCCGTGCCTTTGAAGAGAAAAACGCCGTCTTTGCTGATGCGGATTTCTTTAAAATGTTTTCGTTCCGGCTTTTAAGGGGAGAGCCTTCTGCCGTATTGAGCAGGCCACAGACCATTGTGCTTACCGAAAAGGCTGCCAAAAGATATTTTGGGGAAGAAGATCCTGTAGGAAAAACATTACGGATAAACGGTACGGACAAGGACTATGAAGTAACAGGCATAGCCGAAAACGCCCCGCTCAATTCCCAGATACAGTACGATGTGCTTATATCTTTCCTGAGCACCAATGCATCCAAATCTGAAACCTGGAAGAATGCTAACTATATTACTTATCTCCTGCTGAATAATGCGGAGCGGGCTAAACAAATTGAGGCAAAAGTGCTGGCCTATTCCAATGATGCGGTGCGTAAGGAACTGGGTATACAGGAAGGCAGCAGCGATTACTGGATATACCGTACAGAGCTGCTAAAAGATGTGCACCTCCGCTCTGAGCTGAGCGGGCTGGAGCCAAATGGCAACATGACTTATATTTATGTGCTCAGCATAGTAGCTATACTGATACTGATCATTGCCTGTGTAAATTATACTAACCTTGCCACGGCACAGTCTGTAAGCCGCAGCACGGAGATTGGCGTACGCAAAGTAATGGGTGCAGGCAAAAAGCAATTGTTGAAACAATTTCTCGGAGAGTCATTCGTGCTTACGTTTATTGCGCTTGCCCTCGCTGTTGCATCCGGCATCTTACTGCTCCCGGTGTTTAATCAGCTAACCGGGAAAACATTTACCGCTTCCTTTTTTGTGCAACCCCTGTTTTTAACAGCAGCGCTGCTTTTATGCATCATCATCAGCCTGCTGGCAGGCGCCTACCCGGCTTTCGTTCTTAGCAATACCCGGCTGACCAGCATCCTCAAATCGGGGCTGCGCATTGCACATTCCGGCGGGGGATTGCGTAAAACGCTGATCACTGCACAGTTTGTGATCGCTATATTTCTTATTGCCGCCACGATCATTGTTTTAAACCAGGTATCATTTATCCGGCACAAGTCAATTGGCTACGACCGTGAGCAGGTAGTGGTGATGCCGGTTGATTATAAAATGAAAGCGTCTTACGATCTGCTTAAAAATGCCATGCGCCAGGTACCAGGTGTGGTCAGCGTGACCGGCGCTTATGAAGATCCTACGTTTATCGAATGGGGAGACGGCATCACTGCAGAAGATGGCAACGGGAAAAAAGAGCTGTCCATCACTGGCGCACCGGTAGACATCGGCTACCTGCATACAATGGGTATGCAACTGGCTGCCGGGCGGGATTTCCAGGTCAGTGATTTTGCCGCACAGGATACAAGTAATAATTTTAAAAATTACCGCAGCACTTATATCATTAATGAAAAAGCGGCAAAAGACCTGGGCTGGACAGCAGAGCAGGCCATTGGCAAAACAATAGTAAAAAGCGCTCCGGGCCCGGTAGTGGGTGTGGTAAAAGATTTTCATTTTGAATCGCTGCATACGCCCATCGGCCCGCTCGTGCTTTTCCTCGACAGCAGCTCCGTTCAGCAAATGTTTGTAAAGATCAGGGCGGGAAATACGGAGACCACACTCGCCGGCATAGCAGCCCTGTGGAAAACAAGAGTGCCCCACCGTCCTTTTGATTATCATTTCCTGGATGACGACTTCAATACCCTGTACAGGACGGAAGAGCAGACGGCCTCTTTATTTTCTGTATTTGCCGGCGTGGCAATTGTGCTTGCCTGTCTCGGGCTGTTTGCCCTGGCTGCTTTTACCACGGTGCAGCGTACCAAGGAGATCGGCATCAGGAAGATACTCGGCGCCAATACCGCAGGTATTACCCTGTTAATATCACGGCAGTTTATGTGGCTGGTGGGCACTGCCATACTGATTGCCACTCCGCTGGGCTGGTGGGCAGGCAATAACTGGCTGCAGAAGTTTGCTTACCGCATTACGCTCGACTGGTGGATTTTTGCCATTGCCGGCATAGTGGCGGTGTTGATAGCGTTGGCGGCTGTCAGCTATCATGCCATACGTGTATCACTGGCCAACCCGGTAAAAGCGCTGAGGACGGAATGAGCGGGGTGTACGATTGACGATTGTTTAAGAGGTTTAAGAAGTTCAAGGGGTTTAAGGTTTAAAGTCAAAAGTTTAAGGTTTAATGTTCGTCATCACTGATTATTCATTTTTCATTATTAATTATTAATTACTAATTATTCATCCCTCGTATGTTTAAAAGCTATCTGATCACTGCATGGAGAAACCTGAAAAGGAGCAAGCTCTACTCTGCTATCAATATCATCGGGCTCAGCATGGGGCTGGCCTGCGCTATGCTCATTGTGCTGTATGTAAAAGATGAAGTGAGCTTTGATCGCTTTCATACCAATCATGGCTCCATTTACCGGGTGGTAAACCAGGAGTTCAACCCCGATGGCAGCCTGGCAGCGCAAAGTGGATCTTCCGGCTTTCTCCAGGGGCCGCGGTTTTCTGCTGCCATTCCCGATATCAGGCATTTTACCCGTTTCCGGTCGCGGTATATGGATATAAAAGAAGGCGACGAAATAAAAGGCCAGCAGCTTTTTGAAACAGATTCTTCTTTTTTCTCAGTTTTTTCCTTCCCGCTGCTGAAGGGCAATCCTGCCACTGCGCTGAAGCAGCCCCGCTCTGTGGTGTTGTCTGCTGATATGGCCCGCAGGCAATTTGGTTCGCTTGATGTACTGGGCAAAACATTAGCGCTTAAAGAGAATGATACATTTGAACCGTACACTGTTACTGGTGTGGCAGCCAATTGCCCGCAAAATTCTTCTATCCGCTTTGACATTCTCACCACGTTTGTAGCTCCGGCGGCAGAGGAAGCTAACACGGATAACTGGTTCAACTTTTTTCTAAACACTTTCGTTGTACTGCAGCCCGGCGCCAATCAGCAGGCAGTAGAGAAAAAAATGCAGGCTTTTTATAAAAAAGATGCAGGTGCCTCCATTGAAAGTATGATGAAGGAATACGGTATAAACACATCTACCGTTTATTCCCTTCAGCCACTGGCAGCTATGCACCTGAGCACAGATATGAGCACTTCCAACGGGTTGTATGGCGCCAGCAATCCCATGTATTCTTATATTTTATCCGCTATTGCCGTATTTATCCTGATCATTGCCTGTATAAATTTTGTCAACCTTACAGTGGCCCGGTCTGTAAGGAGGGCCAAAGAAATAGGAATAAGAAAAGTAATTGGCGGGGATCGCCGCCAGTTGATTGCACAGTTCCTCGGTGAATCATTTGTGCTATGCCTGATCGCTTTTGTACTGGCCATAGGGCTGGTGGAGCTGACCTTACCCGTTTTTAATAAA
>DAOLFO010000365.1:1969-3119 GCA_035326305.1 Chitinophagaceae bacterium | reverse complement strand
CGGCTAACAGCTAATAGCTATTAGTAAATCACCAAATCAGAAATCCATAAATCAGACATCAGCAAATCACAAATCCTAAAACCAGCTTACTATCTTTAGGAAATGAAAAGAGCGGCTATTGTGATAATTGCCCTGGCGTGTGCAGCCTGGCTGTTCAGCTATTTACTTTCCGGCTGCCGCCGGGAAATCAGCCGCTACCCGCTTACGTACCTGCAACAGGAAAAGCCCGCTGCCTTCCCCCCGCCCGTTTATGACTTTGCTGATAACCCGCTTAGCGAAGAGGGTATTACCCTGGGACGGGAACTATTTTACGATGGTAACCTGGCCAGGGATGGTATGATCTCCTGCGCCTCCTGCCACCAGCAGATAGCGGCATTTGGCACATTTGAGCACGACCGCAGCCATGGCTATAATAATTCGCATACGCTGCGCAATGCCCCGGTTCTATTTAACCTGGCCTGGCAGGATAAATTTCACTGGGACGGGCGCTTCAGCTCTCTTTTTGAAGAAGCGGCACAGCCGATACATGATACACTGGAAATGGCTTCCGGATTTGACAGGATCATTGATTACCTGCAAAAAGAGCCGCATTACCGCACTGCATTCAAAAAAGTTTTTTCTTCTGAATTTATCCGGCCGGAGCATGTGCTGAAAGCGCTGGCCCAGTTTACCGGCACCCTGGTATCTGCCAATGCTAAATATGATAAGTACAAAAGAGGAGAAGCAAGCTATACGGTGGATGAAGAAAGCGGCTATGCGCTTTTCCAGGCAAAATGCGCCACCTGCCACCCGGAACCAATGTTTACTGATTACAGCTACCGCAATATCGGGCTGCCGGTTGATCCTTTCCTGCTGGACTACGGAAGGCAGCGGGTAACGGGTCAGACCGCTGATTCATTAAAGTTTAAAGTACCCACGCTGCGCAATGTATACATCAGCTCCAACTATATGCATGATGGCCGTTTTAATACGCTCAGCCAGTGTATCAATCATTACCGTACCGGTGTGCAGATTAGTCCCACACTTGATCCGCTGCTGGCCAGCGGCATTGCCCTGACGGATGATGAGGCACGGCAGATAGCACTCTTCTTACGCACCCTTACTGACTCCTCTTTTATTACTAATCCGCGGTACAGCAATGTACCTTAAT
>DAOLFO010000365.1:0-1869 GCA_035326305.1 Chitinophagaceae bacterium | reverse complement strand
CCTTCTTTTTCCCTTCAGTTCATCCAGCGCTGCCCGCAGGCTGGTAATTTCTTTTTCCTGCGAAGCAATATCCTCTGTTGTCTTTTTCAGCTTCTTTTCCAGGTCAGATTTAGTATCCTGCAAGTCTTTATATTTTTTTTCGGCTTTGGCCACTGTCTCTTCCTGCGCTTTTATCTGCAGCTCCAGGTTGGCTTCCTCTATTTCCGGCAGCAGGTTGGCCAGGAAGGCTTTTACCTTTCCCACGGTATAGGCGTCCATCGAAGACAGGGCATTACTGCCGCCATTTTGCACAATCATGGATAAGGTGGCTTCATCCTTTTCCTTCCGGCTCTTACGCTCCACCTTTATGATGTAGTCCATCCGGGTATCAGATATGTCGGAAATAAGTGTTTGCTTAAAAAGAATAAATCCTTTATCCCGGTTAAACAGGCCTTTTTCCGTTTTTGACTTAAAGCCCATGTCCTCAATTTTCTTTACCACGGCGTTTTCCACTGCTTCCTGCGGATAGGCATAGTCCATAGCAAAGGCTTCCTGCTTTTTCTTACCATAATCCACTTTGGTTTCGTATGCCTGTGAAAAAACAAGGGATGCACCGGCAAGGAAAACAGTAAGGAGTAGTATATATTTTTTCATATAGAAAATTTTGACAAAGGTAACAGTTAGCAGTACCTGCCATGGTAAAAACAAAGACGATCATCAGGGGATATTGGTTTTTTGACAGGCAAGCCGTTACTTTTGTTACAAATTCAGCAGCTTTGAGCGGAATAAAACAACTGGCGGGACAAACGATATGGTACGGCATTCCCACTATTGCCCGCCGCTTTCTTGGCTACCTGATGAACCTGACACTGCCCCTGCTCTTTGCCCAGCCTGCCACTACTGCTGACCTGACGCAGGTATATGCCATTATTCCTTTTTTAAATATACTATTTACCTACGGACTGGAAACGGCCTATTTCCGTTTTTCCCGGGATATGGACAGGCAGCACCTGTATAATACGTTGTCGGTTTCCCTTTTTATCACTTCATTTTTCTTTGCCGGGGCCCTGCTGCTTTTCAAAGATACGCTGGCCGGATGGGCCGGCCTTGAAGCACATCCTGAATACATTACCTGGATGGCCGGTATCATTTTCTTTGATGCCATCAGTACCCTTGCATTTGCAAAGCTGCGGCAGGAAAACAGGCCCCGCAAGTATGCCCTCGTCACGCTGGCCGGTGTGCTGGTAAATATCATGGTCGTTATTGTATTCCTGGGTATCCTTCCGGCCTATGCCGAAAAAAATCCCGACACATTTATAGGCACATTTTATAATGAAAAGATTGGTATCGGCTACTACCTGATTGGCAACCTGGCCGGCAGCATCTTTACTTTTTTACTGCTGCGCAAAGAAATCATGCAGGTACGCTTCCGGTTTGATGCCGTGCTCTGGAAAAAGGTAATGCATTATGCCTGGCCGCTGATTATCGTGGGCATGGGCGGTATGGTCAATGATATGCTGAGCCGCCTCATCTACCAGCATGTGGTGGATTTGCCGGAGGCGCAGGCCAAACATGAGCTGGGCATCTTTGGCAATATCTACCGGCTGGCTGTGCTCATCACCATTATGATACAGGCTTTCCGCATGGCGGCAGAGCCTTTCTTTTTCAGCCAGAGCAAAGAAGAGAATGCACCGAAAGTATATGCCCGCATTATGAAATTTTTTGTGCTGGCCTGCTGCTTCCTGTTCCTGCTTATCAGCCTGTACATTGATGTGGCTGCCTGGTTTTTTGAAGCGATTGACAAACCGCTCTGGACAGAGGGGCTCAGCATTGTACCTGTGCTGGCCATGGGCAATATCTTTCTCGGCATTTACTACAACCTGAGCATCT
>DAOLFO010000364.1:0-3122 GCA_035326305.1 Chitinophagaceae bacterium | reverse complement strand
GGCTGTGGCGTCGTCCAGGTTGCGCTCTTTCTTGCCAGGAATGGTATCATTTTTCAACAGCTCATTTTTTGCCCTGTTCCCATCTTGCTGGCGAAAGCCCCAGGACGCAAGGAGGAAAGTTAATCCAATAGCGGCGGCTCCCAGCAGAAGGTGGCGAATGGTCAGTGATTTTGGCTTCATATTGTTGTGTTTAACAGTTTCACGAAATATTTCGTATCAAATATACGACTGACTTCGTATTTTGTTACATCAAATTTCCTTTAGGCGAAAATTTAACAAATGAAAGGGGTACCTATTTCTTCTTTTCCCGCCATATCTCCCTGAAAAAGCTGCTTTTGTCCAGCCCTTCCATATCGCTCAGCTCCCACTCCAGGGCCTTGGTGCTTTGGGTTATTTCGACAAGCGATAGAACCAGGGAGCCCAGGAAGCTGAGCAGGCTGACGGCAAAGCTATAGTTGACCGCCATCTTCCACTCCTGGTAAACGGCATACATGGTAAACACGCAGCAAACAAAACTGAACACGCCAAGAAACTGCATCTGCCTGACGAGGTTGATGCGTATACGTAAAATTTTTATCTGCTTGACCAGCAAATGATTTTCTTTTCCCTCTGCGTACTCATCATGCAGCTTCCTGATCAGGGCAGCCAGTGCCAGGTAACGGTTCGTATACGCCAGCAGCAACAAACTGATGGCCGGAAAAAGCAGGGCCGGTGTATTGAAAGTAATTTCCATTATTGTCAGGGTTTAATCCTGTTTATTGTGTCAGAGCGCTTTTATCAAAACTATGCCCAGCACCGTGGCTGCCAATCCCGCTATTACGCTTGCAGCAATATAAGTGCCGGCATATACATACTGGCCCCCACGGATAAGATCGAGCGACTCATAAGAAAAAGCGGAAAACGTGGTAAATCCCCCTATCACACCGGTAGCAAGAACCAGGCGCCATTCATCAGTAAGATGGCCCCGATCAGCAAGCGCATATACGATACCTATGAGAAAGCAGCCCATGATATTAACCACCAGTGTTCCCCATGGGAAAGCAGAGAAAGTCTGCCACTGAATAAAGCGGGAAAGCAAATACCTGGCTGCACCGCCAAAGAAACTTCCCAACCCGACAGCAAGAACCAGTTTCATTTATATCTGCCAATATTTTTTCCCTATTGGCTTGTTCTAATATACAAGGTTTTTATTGGCAGCAGGTAAATTTTCTTCTTTACCACGAGTATGTGAGAAAAAAGCCGCTATTGTGAGCCGGACAACAGCTACTGCGACGTACATCGTACATCACACATCATACACTTTGCAGCTAACAGCCCATAGCTGATATAGTGCCGTCATGCTCTTACCTTACTTTCAGCATAGGCCTTACCTGCTGCGTAGCACCATTTTGCAAACGGGCATAGTATACACCTGACGGCAGCCCGCCACTATTGAAGACAGTTGTAAATGTGCCTGACACCCTCAGATCTGCATCCACCGGCGTGCTGATTACCCGCCCCAGCATATCAATGATCTGTATCAGCGTATGCCCGCCTTTAGTAGTATAGCTGATGGTAGTGGAGGAGGTAAACGGATTGGGGTAATTGGTTATCAGTTGCAGCCCTGCTTCCTGGTTGGGCTCTTCCGTATTGCCGGTACAGGCCGCATCGTTCACAATATTCAGGCGCTGAAAATTGCGGAACAGGATAGTCTGCAATGTATCCTGCGGTACACAAAACCATTTCTCCAGTATGGAAGCATACACACTCCTGAAATCATACTGAAAAGGGATATTATCAGCTACTGAAGCACCGGAAGGGATAGAAGGGTTATTGCCCGTAATGCCCTGTACTGCATTTTTACCAAAAATAAACATCGGCGCTGCTGCTCCATGATCGGTGCCCATGCTGGAGTTTGATCGTATCCTTCTGCCAAATTCGGAGAAAGTAAGCCCCATCACCCTTTCTTCCACCTGCAGGAATTTGCAATCATCCATAAACGCTTTCACTGCATCTGATAATGTTTTCAGCAGGTTCGCATGTACACCTGCAGCAGTATCACCCGCCTCTGCCTGCGAAGCATGTGTATCAAAGCCACCCATGCCCACCATGTATATCCTTGTTTTCAGGCCGCCTTTTACCAGCCTGGCCACTATCTTCAGTTGCTCTCCCAGCGGGTTATTTTCCGGGTAGGCTGCCTGCTGGGGCACCAGCCCTGCAGCAGCTACTATACGCTCTGCAAAGAGGTTGGTCTGCCGGGCTATGGTACGGATATACGTGAGCTCATGACCCATCGGTGTATCCGGCGCAGGATCTATTACGTTATTCAGCAGGTTATAAAAACTCGTGGGGTTTGTGATGCTCATGCCCATATTCATAGCAGGGCCCTGCAGCGTGAGGGAAGTGATAGAGCCTATTTGTATCGCCAGGGGATCGGGCATCGTTTCATTAGGATAGCCTTCGGGAAAATTGGGATACTCCGTGTTCAGGTAGCGGCCTGTCCATCCTGTATTGATCACCTCATCGCTGGCAGAGCCGCTCATCCAGATATCTGTAGCGCGGAAGTGAGAAAAATTAGGCGAAGGATAACCTACAGCCTGCACAATGTTCAGCTTTTCTTCATTGTACAATTGCTGCATACCCGTCATTGCCGGGTGCAGGCCGGTGCCGCTCACACCATCAAGCCGCAGTATGCTGTTTTCGGCTATCGCCACATTGCTTCTTGCATTATAATAATCGCTGTATGCAGATACAGGGATCACCATATTGAGCCCATCGTTGCCGCCGCTGAGCTGGATGATCACCAGCACATGATCAGTTTCCGTGGCGGGGTTCATCAGCGCTGCCATCAATGGCGAGCTGGCCGGAAAAGCTTTTACCGAATAACCATCCACAATGGCAGGCAGGATGGCTGCTGCCGGTATTGTATTTTTTAAAAAATCTCTTCTGCGCATAATAGTTTTTTAGGATAATTGGTATTCAGGCAAGTTCATCAGGTATTGATAAAATGCTTTGAGGCGGTTGCCTACTATATTTTGTATCATTTCGTTTTCCGGGTCAGCCAGGTAGCCGTTCCAGGCATTCGTCCCGTAGTAATCCTGTGTCTGCCCGCTGAGCAGTATGGATTGTTTCAGCGACAGGCG
>DAOLFO010000038.1:0-16353 GCA_035326305.1 Chitinophagaceae bacterium | reverse complement strand
CTCTCAGATGCCTCCTTCGTCGGCATGACAAGCGACTGAAAGCAGGAAGCGGATGGCAACGAACTGTCAACAGTTAACATCCAACGGACGATAGCCGGTAATCGGCAATCGTGAATCGATGCTCCGTACATCTTACATCGTACACCGTACATCACATACACCGCACATCTTGTAAATCAGCCATCAATCCCCAATCTGCCGTACCAACCTTAAACTTTGAACCTTGAACTTTAAACTTCAAACCTCCTGCACTTACCTCAACCACGGGCTCTGAAACCCCAGCTTCTTCAAGCCCGCTTTTATTTCCGGGCAGCTCATAAACAGCCGCCATAATAATCCGCTGCGGTAATTTTCTATCATCACTACTATTGGGGCCTGGTCTATAGCCAGGTGACTGCCCGCATACCAATCCTGTGTTTCATTAAAAGCATCCACAAATCCGTACTCACTCCATATTTTGTCACCAAGGTTGTAATAAAAATGTTTTAATGCCTGCATGGAGTATTCCGGAGTATAGGGAAATGCTGATAAGGCGGCTGTCGGAGTAATGGTGCCCAGGTCTTCCAATGGCGAATGGGCAGCATAGCCATTATAGGTATCGCTGGCTGTCAGCCCCCAGCAGTTTTCACCATACCCTTTATATTTTTTTGGATTGTCAATACAGTAAGCCCGGTTGATCAGCGTGTGGTTGCGGTTTTGCTCCCAGTAGTCAGCATAGCGGTCTTTTAAGCCACGGGGGTCAAGGCCGAGAAAGGAATAGTGGGAAAAGAATAAAGGGCCGCCATAGTCAAAGCCCAACGGCAATTCGATATCATAAAATTTTTTTCCATTTTTAAAAAAATCGCTGACGGCCCATCCGCGGTGGTATACAGATGCAGGAACCTGGTACCTTTCGTTAGGAGAAGATGCCGCCAGTATGTACATGATCAGGCATTCATTAAATCCGCGTACTGCAAAATTCATGGCCCAGCCATTATTGGGGCTCCAGTGCCAGTACAGCACATCCTGCCCTTCACGGGTAAACCAGTTCCATTCAATATCCGGCCACATCCAGTTTAGCTTACCGCGAAATTCTTTTTCTGCCGGATCATCGCTATTAAAATATTGCCGGGCGCAAAGCAATCCCTGGAACAGGAAAGAGGTTTCCACCAAATCGGCTCCGTCATCCTTGCGGCTGAAAGCAATCGTTTTACCCGTAGCCCCATCCATCCAGTGCGGAAAAGCACCGTGATAGGATTGCGCCTTCAATAAAAAATTAATCATCTTGCGCAGAAAGCGGGCGGCTGTATCTCTTTTTACCCAGCCACGCTCCACTGCCACTATTAAGCTCATAATGCCAAAGCCTGTGCCGCCTGTTGTCACTGTTTCATGGCCATAGTTGATGATGTTACTGCGCTCCCTTGCCATACCCGATACAGGGTGGGCAAAATCCCAGAAGTAACGAAAGGTCTGCCGCTGCACCAGGTCGAGCAGGGCAGAGTCGGAAAGATTTTTTGGCCTTGAGGCTGCATCAAATGCTTTTGGCTGTACTGCTTTTTTTTGTGCCCGTATCGCAGGGGTAAGCAACAGCAGCGCTGCAGTAACGGCTGCGCAAAGTATTCCTGAGGTTATCTGTTTTTTGTTCATCTGCTTTGATCTTAAAAAATGAAGCAGCGCATCAGTTCATTACAAATAAGGTGCAGTAAAGCCCAGTTTTGTCATCCCGGCTTTTACTTCCGGGCAGCTTGTAAATAAATCCCAGACCAGCTTACTGCGATAGTTTTCAATCATTATAATAATTGGCCCCTGGTCAATAGCCAGGTGAGAAGAGGCAAACCACTGCGTATGCAGTGAAAAAGCATCCACAAAGCCATATTCTTTCCAGAGCTTATCGCCCAGCACATAATAAAAGAATTTGAGCGCAGCCATAGATTCATCCGGCGTATACGGAATAGCTGAAATAGCGGCAGTAGGCGCTATCACGCCCACATCATTGGCGGGAGAGCTGGCGGTATACCCGTTTTGAATATCACTTGCTGTAAGCCCCCATACCGAGTCGCTGTAGCCGTAATAAGCTTTAGGATTTGCAAGGCAGTAATTGTAATTGATCAGCGTATGGTTTTTATTTTGGGTAAAATAATTTACGGTACCGTCGCTAAGCCCATTGGGATTGATGCCCAGGAAAGAATAGTGGGATAAGAATAACGGTCCGCCCAGTGCTGGACCCAGCGGAAGCTGATAGCCAAAATAGGTATTGCCGTTTGCATATCCGCTGCTCCCTTTCCAGCCGTTGTTATATACTTCGGCAGGTATGGTATGTGTAGTGGAGGCCGCCGCCAGCACGTACGTGATCAGGCATTCATTCCACCCCCGTACGGGCAGGTTCATGGCCCAGCCTTTGTCTTCGCTGTAGTGCCAGTACAGCACATTTTCCCCATCGCGGCGAAACCAGTCCCACTCCACATTATTGTATAGTGTGGTAATATCACTTCTTAACGTGGCTTCTTCTCCGCCGCCATCAAAATACTGGCGGGCAGTGAGCAGGCCCATCATTAAAAAAGAAGTTTCTACCAGGTCGGCCCCATTATCATTAGCGCTAAAGGGCATGATAGCACCGGTGCTGCCATTCAGCCAGTGTGAGAAAGCGCCTTTTACTTTGACGGCTGTATTTTTTAGAAACCCGGTTATCTTTTGCAGCCTTACCAGGCCTTCTGCCCGGGTGATGAATCCCCTCTCTACGGCCACCGGTATCGCCATAATGCCAAATCCGGATCCTCCTGAAGTCACCAGGTCGCCTGATGTATTTCTCTCCCTTGCCAACCCGCTCACCGGATGACCAAAATCCCAGAAATACTTAAAGGTCTGCTGCTGTACTTTATCCAGCAATGCCGCATCGCTGATGAGGGGAAACTTGTGGGCAGAGTCAATGCCGGTAGTGATACCGATAGCTTGTTCATTCCTTAATGTAGCCTGCACTGTTGCTTTCAGCGCAGTGGTGATCGTAAGTGTATATCTGTCTAAGGCGTTCAAAATAGTTGTTGGTCTCAGCAATATGGTTTTGTTGCTATTCTCCAGGGAAAAATTATACGCAACATAAGCAGCTCCTTTTTTTAATGATACAGCACTATTTACTGTTGAAGGTTCTACAGCTTCAGAAAATGTGATGCGGATAAATGGGTTAAGGGAAACATTTTGCAGAGACGGTTGTCCGTTGATGCTGACGCCGACATAATCAAATTTCTCCGGTTGTACCGGTGAGGGCGAAGAATCCTTCTTTTTGCAGTTCGCCAGCAAGAACGAAAATAGTAAGCAATATAAAACTGATCTTTGCATGCATTTCAACTTAAAGGCCAATGCCGGAACAGAATATGCTAAGGCTATACTTTCATTGAGCTGGCTTCTGATTTTATATTAAACGCTTTACGGTTGCACCGCAAAGCGTTTAATAAACAGGTCAATTAAGTTTAAGCCTGTGTAATTCTATTGCTGCATTAAAAGCTCAATTTCGTCTTGTGTTAATACTTTATTGAATACCCTGAATTCGTCGTATAAACTTAAGTCGGATTTATGATCCCAGTAAGCAAATGTAGGTCCGCCTGATCCTAAGACCAATTTAGTGCAACCTGTCAGATCCATCTGGCTTGCATAAGTTCCAGCGGCTCTTTGTACACCGTCAACATATATTTTTGTGCCGGTAGCAGCAATGGTTACGGTAATAAATTTCCATAAGCCTAGGTTTGCAATCTGGTCGCCTGCGCCAATCCAGGAGTCACTACTGCCGGTTCCTACATTTATCGTCATGCCCTGACCAGCATTTTCTCTGAATAAACGAAATCCCTGATTCCTGGTATCAACATTACCATCATTACCTATTACTACCAACCCCGATCTGTCAGGTGAATTATTCAGCTTATACCAAAAAGAAAAACTCATCTCATTATTGGCGCCATACAGCCCGGCAATAGGATATGATAAATAAGCATCCGCTGCCCCCTGGTAGGCTGCGCCTTTATACCCACCGGCTGCATTGGTAGTAGCCGGGCTGCCCGTATTAACCGGGGAAACAAAGTTTATCAGATCCTTAAAATCACCGCCAGCATTAAAAGGCACATATAAAGTTTCACTTTCTAAAACCTTATTATACTTGGAAATGTTAAACGTAAATGATTTAGTTGTGGATTTTCCTGCCAGATCTGTTGCAACAACCTGGAAAGTATGAGTGCCTACTCCTAAATTATGATAAAGATAAGACCCGGATATGCCCCTGTAATCAACAAAGCTGGTGTAGGATTGTAATAGCGTGCCGTTTAAGGAAATATCAACTTTGCTTATCTCAATATCATCTTTAACATTAAATTTAAAATCAAAATCTGCTGCGTTAACGGCGGCCGGGTATTGAACATCTGCAGACGGGCTGATTATATCTACTGTAGGCGCCAGCGCATCGCTTCCGGGATCAACTTTCGAAATCGGGTCTATGTAACCTTTTTTACAGGCCGTAATGGATAACACTACCCCTGTAATAATAAGCTTTAAAATATTTTTCATAATAGTATAATTAATAAATTAATGATCGGGATGTGTTGCGTAATATTCTTTTAAAAGAATGCTCTTATCTAACTGCGCTAAAGGATAAGGGAGATATTTTTTGGCCATAGTAAATGTCCTGCCATCATAACTCAACTCGGCTGTATTTTCCAAACGGAGCATATCATAAAACCGGATACCCCATTCCATAGCCAATTCGGCATATTTCTCATCCATTACCTGCTGGCTGGTTACCCCGGATAAAGGCGTCAAGCCTGCCCTTGCCCTCACTAAGTTTACTGCATTATCTGCACTTCCTGCAGTTGGAGCACCGCCACGGGTTACCGCTTCGGCATACATCAATAATATTTCTGCATACCGGATACAGATATAATTTTTATTACTGGCATAAAGAGTTCTTCCCGGAATTAACTCTATGGAAGGAAGGTAATGTTTGCCGCTTAAAAAATAGGCCCTTTGTCCGCCATCTAAGAAAACATCTCCTTCCAGCGTTGTATTAGAAACCCATGCCGGAAGACTGGCGTAAGCAGGATCTGCCTTTATCAGATCAATACCTTCGGGTGTAAAAATCACACTTGCCCGGAGGCGGGTTTGCTCACCTCTGTCCAGCATAAATTTTATGTATTTCTGGCTTGGCTCATAAAACCCCCAGCCGCCTGTGGCGCCACTTACTACAGGAGCCCAGCTATTAGCATTAGGTCCAAAAAATTCTCCTAAATAATTCCAATTCGGCCCGGAACCTGAATTAAAGTCTGAGTATTGCAGCTCCAGGATATTCTCACTGGCCAATTTACCTGCCGTTTTGAATAATTTATTAAAATCGCTGTATAAGCTAAATTTTCCGGAAGCAATAATTTCCCCCGTGGTAGCCGCTACCGCATTGTAATCTTTTAATTCCTGCTCGGCCATTGCCTTGATTGCTAAAGCAGCATATTTTGTAATTCCTCCCGGCAGATCAGGCCTCTGGCTTGGGTGCATATCTAATAACTTGGATGACGCTTCTTCCATTTCAGTTTTAATCCAGGTCATAATTTCGTCTTTGGTCTGCACCGAAAGAGTTGTTTGATTGGTAGAGTTCACTTTAAACACGCCACCCCATGTTCTGGATAACTGTAATGTTTTATGAGCCCGCATTACCTGGCATTCGGCAATATATTGATCTATTAAAGCTCCATTTACTCCGCCTTCTCTGAATTTTTCCAACTGCTCAATTTGCGCTGTAATTCTTATTATGTGTGTAAACATACCATCCCAGGTACCATTTATCATCCAATAATTCGCATCATACACAAACAGATCAACATCGTGATAAGGGGCCTGGTCGTATACGGCACCCCTGCCACCTCCGGAATTTACATCATCTCCCCGAACCTGCAATAAAGCCAACTGTTCCCACCAGTAGGATTGAAATTGTTCATAAGCCCCTACCAAAGCAGCCCTTGCTGCAACGGGGCTGGTATAATCCACATCTCCGCCCACAGTTTCTAATTCTCTCGGCTCATCTAATTGCTTATTACAATTCGTTAATAAAAACGCTGTAATAATTAATAAAGGTGCCAGTAAATATTTTTTACTTTTCATGTGTATATTTTTAATTTTTAACTGCCGCATGGAACTTGGCATGTAAAATATTAATCCCCGATAAGTATCCTAATGAATGTTTTTAATGCTTCATTTATTTTAAAGCATTAATTAAATAGTATTAAAATTTAACACTCCAACCAAGCGTAAATACGGCAGGTGTGGGATACGTATCCAAATCAATGCCGTCAAAACCGACTTCTACATTGGTGGATTTACTTTTAGACCATACAAAAGGCCTGTCAGCAGTAGCCGTAAAACGCATTTCAGGTATTTTGTTACGTTTTTCTATGGTGTACCCTAACTGAATATTCTGTACCCGGAAGAATTTTCCGTCTTCCAGCCAAAACCTGGAGTTTCTTTGGTTCCAGGCTGTTCTATATCCTTCGGATGAGGGATAGCTGTTGGAGGTTCCTTCACCATGCCAGCGGTTTTTAGCTAATTGAGCGTCTATATTTCTTCCTGAAGTCCTGAAAACCTCGGCCCGGTTCCTGTTTAAGATTATATTTCCCCCCTGCCCGTATATACGTACCGATAAATCAAATTTTTTATAGTCTAACCCAATATTGCCGCCATAATAATATGTAGGAGCCGGAGCGCCTAAATATACCCTGTCATTGGCATCCAGCACACCATTTCCATCTACATCCCTGTATTTAAAATACCCGGGTTTTACCGTTCCTGCACTGGCTGCATTGGCCGCAACAGCTACCGGATCTTTATCTATATCAGATTGATTTTGGTAAACACCTGTAATATCCCATCCATAAAATACATCAAATGGTTGCCCTACTGTCAATCGTTGCTGAAACTCAGGCATTCCCCTGCTCAAAAAAGCCTGCCCGAACAGATCGGTAATTTCATTATGAATAGTGCTAAAATTAGCGCTTACTGTGTACGCAAGATCTTGAGCAATTTTTCCTCTCCAGGTGGCCGCAATTTCTATCCCACTATTACGCATAGATCCTACATTATTATAACTCTCCTCGCTGCCTACCTGTGGCAGTACGGGAATAGCAAGGTTTTTAGTGTTTTTTACAAAGTAGTCTGCATCAATGGATAGTCTTCTGTCCAGCATTTCTAAGTTTATTCCAATGTTCAGTTCTTCGTTAAATTCCCAGCTTAAAACATCCTGAAAAGTGGAAAAATTAAAGCCGTCTACCCTTGTATCATTAAATACGCTCCAGCTAGCAGTAGCGCTTTGAGCCCTTGCCGTTGGCACATTGCCATTGGCCAAACGGCCCCAGCCTGCCCTAAGTTTCAAAAAGTTGATGGAATTTACCCCTTGCATAAAATCCTCGCTGGAAATAATCCAGGCCAGCCCGACAGCAGGTAATGTAATATCTCTTTGCTCGTTATACTTGTTAGCCGCTTCATTCCTGAGGGTAGCATAAGCAATGTATTTATCCCTGTATTTGTATTGCAACCGCCCGAAATAGGAACGGCTATATACCCTGGTTCCACCATCTGATGCCACCCTTGAGTCTGTGGAGGTATTATTAATATACCAGCTTTGCTTTACACCCCTTGAAAATGGGCTTCCTTCATAAAAATTTCCCGTAGTTGAAAAAAAGTTGAACTTTTCATCCCTGAAGGAAAATCCTCCCATGGCGGTAACATCGTGATCCCCGAAAGCCTTAGTATAGGTTAATGTATTATCAAAAATGTAATTTTCCTCCACTCCATTAGACCTTGTAATAGAGGATTGTACTAATGACCTTTGATAAGCATCATGTATAAAATAGGGCAAACTCATCAACCTGTTATTATCATTTCTGTTATTATAAGAAAAGCTCGTTCTAAAATTTAAGGTTTTGGGAATAATATGAAAATCGCTAAACACATTGGCTGTAATTCTTCTTCTATCTCCCAAATTGTCTATATTATTCATCCCGGGGAATGGGTTCTGATGATCCCTGTACCCTATATCTTTTGCTGAAGAATAAGGGTTAGAGTAAACCGTTTGATCGGCATAATTGGCATCCAGCACAGGTAAAATAGGCACAGCATAATAAATTTCCTGCCAGGAGGAGTTATTACTGGCGTATTGTTCGCTTTTACTATAAACTAAACTGGTGCCTACAGTTAACCAGTCTTTGGCTTTTGCTTCTAATTTGGCTCTTAAATTGTACCGCTTATAACTGTTATTCATATCCAATATACCGTCCTGGGCGAAATAACTTGCTCCCAGCGAATAGGATACTTTCTGAGAACCCCCGTCAACAGAAATATCGTGATTCATCATGGGAGCCATGCGCAAGGTTTCCTTATACCAGTCGGTATTTGCATCGGGTAAATTCGGATTAACCCGGCTTCTTCCAAATCGGCCAATAGCTGCATCGATACTTGCAATTTCAGCGCCGGAACCTGATTCATTGGCAAAGGTCACAAATTGCTCCGCATTGGCCATTTTGATTACATTGGTAGCCCTTTGTGTACCGTAATAGCCGGAATAAGTAACAGTTGCATCCCTGTTGTACCGGCCGCCCTTGGTTGTAATTACTATTACCCCATTAGATGCCTTATAGCCATAAATAGCAGCGGATGAGGCATCTTTTAATACCTGAAAGTCCTGGATATCATTGGGGGTTAAGAAATCGATATTGTCAACAAAAACTCCATCTACTACGTACAAAACATTTCCGCCATATATTGACTTAGTCCCACGAATGTTAATCTCTGGTGTTGCGCCCGGGCCGCCCAAACTGCTGATTTGTACGCCGGTTATATTGCCTTGTACGGCATTAAGTAAGGCCCCATTCGGAGTTTTCTTCAATTCTTCCGGCGTAATTGTACCAATTGCACTTGTTAAATCACCTTTCCTTGACGAACCATAACCAATGACCACTACCTGATCCATAATCTTAGTGGCAGATACCATGGTAATGCTCACATCCGTACGGCCGGCCAGCGCCACTTCCTGCTCTTCATATCCAATGGAAGAAATTACAAGGGTTACATTTGCATCTGGTACCGTCAGGCTGAAACTGCCTTCATTATTGGTAGTGGTGCCATTAGTTGAATTCTTAACCTGAACAGATGCCCCTGCCAGCGGCGCCCCACCTTCCCCGAGCACCTTGCCGGTGACAGTTACATCCACAGGAGCATTGGGATTTTCTTTTATTACTACCAGGTTATTCTCCATCATCTGGTACAGCAGCCTGGTCCGGTGCAGTATCAGGTTCAGTACTTCCTCCAGCGGCGCATTCTCCACGTTGATGGATACTTTGTCTTTCATCTCCTTCAGGTCATTATTGTATAAAAACCTGTAGTTGGTCTGTTTCTCAATAGACCGGAGAACACCGCCGATGGCTGTCTTTTTCACCCGCAGGTTGATCTTTTCCTGGCCAAAGCCATTGGCAGACACCTGCAGCGTGCAAAAAAGAAGAAGCGCAGCAGTTAGTTTCATAATAAGCAGCACGTTTGGTGTAAACGGCTTTTTCACAGCCGTTAAAAAAGAATTCATATTTTTAAGCATTAAGGGGGTTAAACAATTCAACTTGACCGGTTGATTTTTTCGTTTATCCTTCGTTAGTTCAGCGGGGGATGCGCCAACATCTTCCGCTTTTTTTATTATCAGGCTTCTTTTATTTTGGATAAAGCCTAATCAGATAGACCAACATATATTTCATTATTATTGATTTTATATTCCAGATTGGGAAACCCTGCTTTTAAAGCGGCAAATGCCTGTGCCACTGTTTCTTTTTCAAACGATCCATCTACACTCAGCTTCTTAACTTTTTCATCGGTAAGGACAATCTTCACATTGTACCACCGCTCCAGCTTGCGGGCCAGTTCTTCAAAATTGTCGCCGCGAAACTCCAGCCTGCTGTACAGCCAGGCAGTTTCAATGCGTTCGCTCTCTTTTCTGGTGGAGTCTATGGGCAGGATGGCAAAGGATAACGGGAGCTCTTTAGGCACCGGCTGCTCATTTTCAGACAATGCTTCCGGTTTATTCGCTGCCTGCCGGCTCAGGACAAACTTCTGGTTGGGCCGTAATTGTACAGCGTTTTTTTCTTCATCGCCTATACGCAGCACTTTCACGGAGCCGTGATACAGCGTTGTTTCCACCGAATCGTCATCCGGATATGATTTTACAGTAAATACCGTGCCCAATACCCGTATATCAATATCAGAGGTATGTACAATAAAAGGGCGTTCGGGCATTTTTATCACATCAAAATAAGCCTCACCGGTCAGGCGCACTTCCCTTGTCCTGCCGGAAAAATCAGTTACATACTCCAGCGACGATCCGGCGTTCAGCCATACGGTAGTACCATCTGCCAGCAAGGAGCGGATGCGGCTGCCGTTTTTAGCCACCAGACGCTCCGGCACATCCGGATCCCCACTTCCGGCAACTGCATACCGGCTGCGCTGCCAGAACCAGGCTGCCAGTCCCAGCATAAAGATTACCGAAGCCGCTGACCACCACCGCCGCCGGTTCAGCCGCCACAGGGAGGCACGCTGGTCGTACTCCGCCAACTCTGCTTTATAAATAAGATGATTGATTTTGTCCGATCCGGGAAGAGTGCCTGTCTCCGGCTTATCGTCTTTATTATCATGCCAGATGTGGTTAAGCAGCTCATACTGGTGTTGGAGTATTTCATCCTGCTGCAATAATACGGACAGCTCCTCCTGCTCCTCAATAGTAGCTTCTCCATGCAGGCAGCGGGCCAGTAATGTCCATTTCCGGGAAGAGTTCATGCAGCAAGCTTTGTCTGTATCCTCTTAAGACAGCCGGGCAGCTATGTTCTACTAAATACCAGGAAGAAAAATCAAAAATTATTTTTTACGCAGGGAAAAGGTGGCTGTAAGCGGATGTTTTTCGGGCTTTTCTATTTGCAGGGCGGTACAGATCTTTTTTACGGCTATGGCCATCTGCACATCAATTGTATTTATGGAGATATTAAGTATTTCGGCTACTTCCTTATAGCGCAGGCCATCCTCCCGTATCAGGCGAAAGATCATTTTGCAGCGGGGTGGTAGCTGATCAACGGCCTGCTGCACACGGGCCATCATTTCCCGCGACACCATCAGGTCATACGGGCTGGCAGACAGTACAGCCCCGGGCAGGTTATCCAGGTAGTCAAAGGGGGCTGCCACCAGCTCTTTTGCTTTGGAAGAAAGAGTATTGAGCGACCTGTTTTTTACTGCCACATACAGGTATACCGTCAGGTTTTCAATTTTAGCGGTCAGCGCCTTATCGGACCATAGCTTTACAAAAACATCTTCCACCACCTCTTCCGCCAGTTCGCGGCTGCGTACCAATGAGTAAGAAAAATGAGTCAGCTTATGATAAAACAGCTCATAAAGCCGTGTAAAAGCGGCTTCATCACCACGGGTGATACCCGCCTGCAGCTCTTGCAGGGAAGCTGTATGGTAAGGGTTTTGTTGCAATCGTTAAACAGATAGTTAGGTACTATGAAAGTAAAGAATATTTTTCAACCCCGGATTTTTTTTGTGGCGATAGCATACAGGCAATGGGGAAATATAACCGGCAACTCTTTTTAAAAAACCGGAAGGAGCGATGACAATCTCTCAAAAAATCTTTACCCTTAATCGTGCTGCCAGCAATATCCGTTACTGGTGGCATTACGTGAACAGCGTTTCCCCTTTTGTGTAGTTGCCTTGCACTGCCCTGCCGGAGAGGATTGCTTTTTTACAACAGGCCTGGCACATACCCCACAAGTACCTCCGCTGCGGCAGTGCTTACAGGCAGCGCAACTGGAGCAGGCATTACAGGGGCTGCTCCCATAGCAGCGGGCTACTTCTTTTTCGATAAGCGGATGGGTACTTTTTTTGACAAAACTTAATGTGGTGAATAACAGGAATAATGCCGTGGCAGCAATAGATATTGTTTTCATAGAAAAGATTGGGAAAACAAAATATATAACATTTTTTATGTATGCAAGTGACTAACCTGCAGTGATTGTTATAAAATAACCCGGATAAGCTGCACATTCATATTTCGTATACTAACCGGCTGATTTTATCTTCGCCGGTATATGCTTTTCAAAGATGTAATCGGACAGGCAGTGCTAAAAAAAGAGCTGCCGGAGCTGCTGCAGGAAAACCGGCTGGCACATGCGCTGATGCTGCTGGGCAAAGAAGGCAGCGGGGCGTTACCATTGGCCCTGGCTTTTGCCCAGATGGTGGTGTGTGAAAAGATGAAATCCCGTGCCGCAAAGCCGGAAGCCGCCATATCCTTATTTGGAATGGAAGAAGCTCCTGCCAGTGAGCAGGGAGGAGAAATATTGTATGATTCCTGTGGTGAATGCCCGGCCTGCCAGAAGGCGCAGCAATTAGTACATCCCGATATCCATTTTTCATACCCGGTAGTAACCAAAAAAGCGGGCAGCCCGCCTGTCAGCACCGATTACATTACCGAATGGCGGGAGTTTATAAAAGCCTACCCCTATGGTAATGTATATGACTGGCTGCAGTTTATCGGTGCAGAAAACAAGCAGGGAAATATTACAGCGCATGAGTGCAATGATATTATTCGCAAGCTGAGCCTGAAAAGCTTTGAAAGCGAATACAAAGTGCTGGTAATGTGGCTGCCGGAATACCTGGGCCATGAGGGCAATAAGCTGCTCAAGCTGATAGAAGAACCACCGCCCAATACACTTTTTATACTGGTGGCAGAAAACGACTCCCTGATACTGCCTACCATACTGAGCCGCTGCCAGTTGATAAAAGTGCCGGTGCCGGGCAATGCGGATATAGAAAAAGCGCTGACAGAGCGCCACAAAACAGACGGGCTGGTGGCTATGCAGGTGGCGCAGGTAAGCGGGGGCAACTACCGGGAGGCTCTGCAACTGGTGCAGCATGCTGATGAGGACTGGCAAAGCCTGCTGCGTGACTGGCTCAATGCCATCATGAAGACGGGTCCGGTGGCCCAGGTAAAATGGGTGGAAGAAGTAAGCAAGCTGGGCAGGGAGAAGCAAAAACAGTTTTTACGGTATTTTAATCACCTGCTGGAGCAGGCAATAAGAGTACGTGTGATGGCCGGGGTACCCGGTTCTGTACTGGCTATCAGCGAAAAAGACCGGGATTTTGCCGAAAGGCTCAATAAAATAACCGGCATAGAGCAGCAGCAGGCCATCATTGAAGAGCTGGACAAGGCAGCCTATTATATTGAGCGGAATGCGAATGCCAAAATGCTCTTCCAGGCCCTGACTATCAAGCTGTACCATATTATCCAGGATAAAATCAGCTTCCTGGTTTAATACTAAAATATATGAATTTTGCGATTACAATCGCAAATATTATATTAATTTTGCGATTACAATCGCAAATATTATGATCTACCGGCATATCTCCGATCTGATTAAAAAAAGGCTGCCCGACAAAAAAGCAATTATCATTACCGGGCCAAGGCAATCCGGCAAAAGCACATTACTTAATACCCTGAAATCAGCATTTAACCAGCCCGTGCTTGCGCTCAGTGGCGACGATGCGGATGTAAGAAAAATGCTGGAAAATCCCACGGTTGTTTCAATGAAAGCAATTATTGGCCACTCAGCTACTTTTTTGTTAGATGAGGCGCAACGGGTGGAAAACATAGGCCTTTGCCTGAAGCTGGTGGTAGACAACCTGGATAATGTAAAAGTCATCGCTACCGGCTCCTCCGCCTTTGAACTGGCAAACCGCATCAATGAACCCCTGACAGGAAGAAAATGGGAGTTCAATATTTATCCTTTTTCCTTTGGAGAAATGGCAGATCACCACGGGCTGCTGGAAGAAAAAAGATGGCTGAAGCATCGCCTGGTGTATGGCTATTACCCGGAAATCGTCACACATAACGGAGAGGAGCAGGAAAGGCTAAAAGAGCTGGCCGGCAGCTATCTGTATAAAGACATACTGACCTGGGAGCGTATTTTAAAGCCGGATAAGCTGGAACGACTGCTGCAGGCGCTTGCATTCCAGGTAGGAAGGGAAGTATCTTATAATGAGCTGGCCCAGATTTCTGGACTGGATAATCAAACTACGGAAAAATATATTGATTTGCTGGAAAAGGCATTTATCGTCTTTCGGCTTGGCTCACTGAGCCGAAACCTGCGCAATGAGCTGAAAAAGAGCAGGAAAATATATTTTTACGACAATGGCCTGCGGAATGCGGTGATTAACCAGTTTCAGCCGGCAGAGCTCCGTCAGGATATTGGCGCACTATGGGAAAACTTTATGGTAAGTGAGCGGGTCAAGTACCTGGCATATAGAAAGCTCCAGGCAAACACTTATTTCTGGCGCACCCATGCTCAGCAGGAGATAGACTATATTGAAGAACGGGATGGTAATATGCAGGCCATTGAGTTTAAGTGGAGCGCAGCCTCAAAAGCAAAAATACCCAGAACCTTTACAAATGCTTATCCCGGTGCACAGGTAAATATAATATCGCCGGATAATATGGACCAATGGTTGCTGGAAGGATAATGGATTTGCCGCAGCCCGGTTATGGCAGGGCCGGTGCCTAATTCAATATGCGTGAGTTTCCGGCAAAATTGTATTTTTGACAGGTTGAGGTGGAGCCGGCAGGTGGAAAAGGCTAATGTGACGCAGGGCTGGCAGACCGGGTAAAGTGATGCTGTTAATCATGTTGTGCCTTTATTCTGCATATATAGCTGACCATATACGTAAGGTGCCGGATAGCGGACTAAGCATACAAGAGTGCGACGCAACGACAGCTTAACAGGATTACCGCAGCCGGCTTCATAACCACCTCTTCTGTTTAAACATTACCTGACTATTTTAACGACAAGATAATTCATGGGTTGTTCCAGTTGTGGTACCGCTACAGGCGGCAAACCGGGAGGATGTAAAAGCAACGGCGGCTGCGCTACAGGCGGCTGTAACCGTATGAATACCTATGACTGGCTGCATAACCTGCCCATGGCAGATGTGGACAGTGCCTGCAAAGTGATAGAAGTAAGCTTCAATAAAGGAACCCGTAAAGATTTTTTTCGCAACCCGGCCCTGCACCAGTTTGAAAAAGGGGATATGATATCGGTGGAGGGGGTGAGCGGGTTTGATGTGGGGGAGGTATCGCTGACCGGCGAAATAGTGCGGCTGCAAATGAAAAAGCGCAATGTGCGGGAAGAAAACCCGGATATGAAAAAAGTGCTGCGGCTGTCCACAGACCGGGACCTTGACCTGATGCGGCAGAATAAAGCCCGCGAACCGGAGGCGGTGATACGCAGCCGCGCCATAGCCCGCCAGCTAAAGCTGGATATGAAAATAAGCCAGGTGGAAATGCAGGCCGATGGCAGAAAGGCCACTTTCTTTTACATAGCCGATGGCAGGGTGGATTTCCGGGAGCTGATAAAAGTATATGCGTCCGAGTTTAAGGTAAAAGTGGAAATGCGGCAGATAGGCGCCCGGCAGGAAGCCGGAAAAGTGGGAGGCATCGGCAGTTGCGGCCGTGAACTGTGCTGCAGCACCTGGCTCACCGATTTTAAATCGGTGAATACCGCAGCAGCCCGCTATCAGAACCTGTCTATCAACCAGTCGAAGCTAAGCGGCCAGTGCGGCCGGCTGAAATGCTGCCTGAACTATGAGCTGGATACTTATTTGGATGCGTTGCAGCATTTTCCCGACCACTGCGACCAGATACAGGTGGCCAAGGGCAATGCCTACCTCATCAAAAAAGATATTTTCAAAAACCTGATGTGGTATACCCTGCCCGACAGCACCAAACAATACCCGCTGACGATAGAGCGGGTGCTGAAGATAAAATCGCTCAACAAACAGGGCGTAATACCAGAAGAGCTGGAAGCGGTGGAAGTGACCTCTAACAAACCGAAAGAGGTGGAACCGGAATTTGTGGATGTGGTGGGTCAAATCAGCCTGCGCTCACTGGAGAAAAATGAAAAAAAGCGCCGCCAGCAACAGCAGCAAAGACAGCAGGGGCAGCGTCCGCAGCACCCCCGCCAGCAGGGTGGCCAGCAGCAGCAACAGGCAGGCGGGCAGCAGCGTCAGCCAAACCGGCCCCGGCCCGGGAATGGCAGCGGCGGGCAGCATCCCGGCCAGCGGAATAAAAACCAGCAGCAGGGTGGCCAGGGCAAAAGGCCAAACAAACCACCACAGGGAAATAAGAGCTAATACGGTTTTGGCTTTTAGGCCTTTTAACTACATTTGTCAGCAATTACTTTATGGAATACAATACAACAAGAAACCAATTGGTGATGCGTGAATACGGGCGCCATGTGCAGCGGATGATTGAGCACCTGCTCACCATTGAAGACCCGG
>DAOLFO010000363.1:0-3129 GCA_035326305.1 Chitinophagaceae bacterium | reverse complement strand
GTATTACGCCGGAGCGTGGACTGCTGCCGGTATTGGGCTTATGAAAATAACTGTCGCGGCCATCAGGATTGATGGTGGGCACTATGTAAAACACTTTATCAGCAAGCAGTTCCTGCACATATTTTGTATCGGCAAATGTTTCCGTGAGGTACCAGGCAGTATACAGGGAAAATTCAGCGCCCTGCACTTCATTGGAGTGGATATTGCCATCAATGTACATGCCCGGCTTTTTATCCGGGTCACCTTTTTTGAAATCGGTAATGGTGAGGCACCAGAGATCCTTGCCCAGGAATGATTTGCCAATTGATTCCAGCTTAGCCAGGCCGGGATGCGCCTTTGCTATTTTTTTGCATATCTCCGTTATACCGGCATAATCATTATACCTGTTCCAGCTAACAGCCACTTTAGGATTCACCGGTGAGCCTGCCGCTTTAAACAACTGCTCAGCAGTTTGAGCCTGCCCTGCCATAGCTGCAGATACCCATATCATCACCAGGGCAAAATAGTTTTTATATTTTTTTATTGTAGTCATGTTTACTTGCATTACAGTGATACATTAATGGTTTTGGTGCCGGTGGTGGGACTGCCGGCTTCAATGCTGATGCTGCCGGTACCTTTTATGAGCCAGGAAAGCGATTCAGTGCTGCGCCCTTCCAGTGTGCCCAGCAACTGGTTTTTTCTGCCGCTGATCACCTGCTGGCTGCCGGTAGTGTTCACTTTTACGTTCACCCTTTTTATCCAGTAAGATCGTTCACCAATTTTTGAATGTGAGGGCAGCGCCCCGCTATTCAGGATATCGGCAGTGATACGGGTGAGGCCGTTGCCCAGCTTTTCTGTTTTTACATTAATGATATCTATTTCCGGCTGCAGTCCCGCCAGTTGTACCAGGAACTGGTTGTTCTTTTTCACCGCATCGGCAAGCAGGTTAGCCGGGGGATTATTCAGCACAAAAGGATCTATTCCGCCTATTTCTGTTTTTTGCCCGGGAAAATCGGGATGCTGTATTTCTTTCCAGGGGGTGAAAGTATTGGTAATGCCCTGCTGTGCTGCCCAGCGCAGGTAGTTGGCAACCGGGTCTTCCACTTTAAATGCTTTTTCGTTTTTAGTAGTGTCGGGCTTTGCTTTAGGCACCCACCAGCCCGGTGTGCTGAAGCTGAAGCGGCCATAATGAAAATAGGCCCAGGAGAAGAAATCGCCACCTCCGGAGGCAGCTTTGGGTGCGTCTTTCAAGCCGGTTGTTTTATTGTACAGGTCTGATACCATGCTGCCAACCTTTACATCTGCTTCCTGCCAGCCGGTAATGATGCGCTGTGAGGCAGCAGCAGCATTATAAGTGACAGGGGCGCTCAGGTTATTATTGGTGCCAAAGCTGACCACTGCATAAATATTTGATTGCTCAAAGAGGAAATCAAGCAATGCCCTTGTTTCTTTTTCCGATACAGGAAATTCACCGGAGCCGGGAGTGAAAGAAGGATGCTTAAACGTAAGATTTTTATTAAACGCCACGCCGCCGTCTCCATCTTCATTCCAGTTCCCGTCGTGGTCATCATCTTTTCCTTCGCTGTAGAGTAAATAAGTCCCTTTTTCCCCTTTGGCAGGGTCGGCTTTTATCAGTACGCGGGGATCGTCAGGATGTGTTTTGTATTCGCCGGCAGCCGATGTAATGCGCATCCAGGTAATGCGGCCATTGCCATCCAGGTCGTTGAAGGGGTCTTCATTGATTTTACCATCACGGTCATCATCAGTAGCTGTGGCATTGCCCAGCCGCTCATAGCGCAGCGGGGCAAAGTATTGCTCCATCGCATCAGGGCTCATATTGGGAAATACATGAAAGGTTGTCTTTTTGAGCAGGGCCTGTATGCTGTCTGCCTGCACATTTTGCAGCAGGTTTTCTGCAAAGCCGATAGCCAGCTCCATGCTCACGGGCAGATGGCCTTCCACACCACCCACTATGGCAATGGCTGGCTTTGCAGCCATGTTGCCGGCGCCCAGCGTAAGGTGCCAGATGTCTTTGCCACCGGCCGTTTGTGTCAGCGATACGAGCCTGGCATATTGCGGGTGCTTTTTTGCCAGCGCCTGCAGCCTTGCGGTTTGTGCGGCATAATTGCTGTAGCCTTCCTGTGCAAAACAATGCAA
This sequence comes from Chitinophagaceae bacterium, assembly GCA_035326305.1. Classification (GTDB taxonomy): domain Bacteria; phylum Bacteroidota; class Bacteroidia; order Chitinophagales; family Chitinophagaceae; genus DAOLFO01. The sequence goes on along the minus strand of DAOLFO010000363.1, from coordinate 993 downwards.
CGTGAAAAGCATACCCAGCGCAACAATAAATAATCTCATGCTTGTTTTGATTTGGTTTTAGGTTGCCGAATATACTGAAAACAACTAATGCAATTTTCAATATTATGTTTATTGGAAGTGACCGGCGAAAACGTTTGCCCTGATTTAACGATAAAGAAATAGCGAAACCACGGATTGAATAAGTAAGTTTGGTTATGGATACACGCCGATCATTTATTAAAAAGGCAGCGCTGCTCTCCGGGGCTGCCGGCATTATGCAGGCCCTGCCGGAATCTATACGGAAAGCGCTGGCAATAAACCCCCTGCCGGGCAGCACGTTCCTGGATGCCGAGCATGTAGTGATACTGATGCAGGAAAACCGATCCTTCGACCATTGCTACGGTATGCTGCGCGGGGTACGGGGGTTTGAAGATCCCCGGTATGTCCATCAGCCTGATGGTAATGCGGTATGGATGCAGCGCAATGCACAAGGGGAAGCCTATACCCCTTTCCGGCTGGATATTAAAAATACAAAAGCTACTTTCCTGGGCTCCCTGCCGCACTCCTGGGCTAATCAGGTAGATGCACGCAATGAAGGGCATCATGATAAATGGCTTATTGCAAAACCTTCCGGCTATGAAGGAATGGAGAAAGCGCCGCTCACACTGGGCTATTACAGCCGGGCGGATATACCTTTTTATTATGCGCTGGCAGAATCCTTCACTGTTTGCGATCAGAATTTCTGCTCATCACTTACCGGCACCACGCCTAACCGTTTATACCTCTGGTCAGGTACCATACGGCCGGAGCAACGGGCCGGTGCACCTGCTCATGTAGTGAACAGTGACGTGAACTATGACAAGGAAATAGCATGGAAAACTTTTCCGGAACGCCTGCAGGACAATAATATTCCCTGGAAAATCTACCAGAACGAGATCAGCCTTGAATCAGGGCTTACAGGAGAGGAGGATGACTGGCTGGGAAATTTTACAGACAATCCTATTGAATGGTTTT
>DAOLFO010000037.1:0-16715 GCA_035326305.1 Chitinophagaceae bacterium | reverse complement strand
TTCAAATTCACCGTTATCAAACAGGATATCATAGTATTCGGCACTGTTGATACGGTGATGGAAACTGCACTTGGGGCAAACGAACAGGTGTTCACGCAACTCAGCCACCGTGCAGATATAGTTGCATTCCGGGCATTTGGACCACAGCCCTTCGGGTGTTTCCTTTTTTTCGGATGTCTTGGTGTTGATACCTTTTTTTATCCGCTTAAACCAACTGCTCTTTGATTCTTCGGTTTTCCCTTCTTCCCCGGCAAGGTTGGCGTCAAAATCTTCTACTAATTTAGACATAGCCAGATTTGTTGAGACACAAATATAGGATAGTCGGCCGATAGTGCCGCCAATGAAAAATCCCCGCTTCAGGCGGGGATTTTTCAAAGCTGTTTGGGCGGGTTAGAAGGCCTTCCTTTCCGCATTGCCGGCCATTTCTATCATGGCGGAAAGCTCCTGCACCAGCTTTTCATCTGAGCCGCCGAAGCCAACGGACTTAAAGCGGATATTGCCTTCCTTGTCAATGATAAATTTGGTGGGTATGCCATCTACTTTGTACTGGGTGATCACTTTGTCATCTATATCCATGAGCACATCAAAAGTGTATTTATTTTTATCAACAAAATCTTTTGCGTTCTTTGTTTCATCCTCTATATTATTTTCCCAGGTGTTAACAAATAAAAATTTTACATTCTGATCATCTTTGTATTTGTCCTGTGTTTTCTGCATACCGGGGAAGGAAGCGATGCAGGGGCCGCACCAGGTAGCCCAAAAATCAACCACCACCACTTTGCCTTTTAACTGGCTGAGTTCTGTTTTTTTACCTTCCAGGTTATACAGGGCAAAAGCAGGGGCCGGCTCATTGATCATTTTCTTTTTCAGCTCGGCCAGCATTTTGTTATAGCCTTCCTTTTCCAGGGCTGCATAATAGTCATCAAAACCCGCAGCAGATTTTTTACCCTTTGCGTAGGTCCGGCTTAGTATCTCTTTGACTTCAGGCGATGATTTTCCTTCTTTCACAAAAGACTCCAGCTGGCTTTTATATTTCGAAGGGGATAATGCTTTTTCTGCCAGCAGGGCATAGGTAGTATTACGGTCTGCATCTTTTGCCTCTCCGTAGGTGAGAGCAGATTCTTTGGCATAGGGCAGCCCTTTTTTATAATTGCCCAGTTTATACTGCACCATAGCGTAGGTGTCAGCAAACATGCCATAAGTACTTTTTTTGCTCTTTTCCCATTGCTTGGCCGTATAGCTATCGGGCTTTACTGCATTAGGGTCTTTCAGGTTTTTCTTTGCGTTTTCTATTGCCACCCAGGAAAGCTGCTCAGCCAGTTGCAGATCGGCTGCACTGTCTTTCTGTATTTGCCAGGCCAGGCTATTGTACATAGAGGCCAGTTGATTTTTATCAGCAATATCTATTTTTCCTGCCAGCGCTTTCAGCTCGTCCCATTTTTTATTTTTAAGATAAGCAGAAAGTAAGGAATAAGTATACCCGGGTATGCCTGCTTCCAGGTATTTCCAGTCGGGCTTTTCATTAATGTTCTTTATGATATCATTATAAGCGGCCTCCTTTTTTTGCATATCCTGCTCACTGTAAAATGCATTGACCGCTTCGCTGATCTTCCATTTGCCATCCGGAAACTTCTCTTTTTTCAGGTTGCTGATGAGCTTGGCCTGCTGCGGCAGCTTGGCTACAGCATTATACAGATTTTCCAGTGTGCTGTAATCCGTTTCTTCATTGAGACCTGCTTTTAACAGGTTTTCAATTTCTGCCTGTGTTTTGGCTGCTGCGGCATCCTTATTTTCTGTACCATACAGGCGGAGATAGCTTACAAGGCTGCTCTTGCGTGATTCAGGATAGAGCTCAAACTCTTTTTCATATGATTCGATGGCGAGCTTATTATCTTTTTCAACTCCTGCCTGGCTTCCGTAATACTGATGGTAGAGCGATTTGCTGACATAGCTGCCTTTTTTTAGCTTTCCGTCATCACCGTTCAGCATGATATAGTAGCCGCGGTTGTAGTTGTTGTCAAACTTGCCATCTGAAGAGAAGCTGAAATAAAGAAAGTTGGCCGATGTATCTGTCTGCACTGTGCCGGTCAGCTTCCGGTTGCTGCGCTTCAGCTCTATATCAGTTGCCATTTGCTTGCCACCCATCTGGTATGCTACGGCATCGGGTATAGCCAATAGCCCGGCCAGGTCACTTCCGGGTTCGTACACGATAGTGATCAGGTCGCCGGCTTTGGGATTTTCAGGTGTATATGTCAGCTTGTCCTGGGCGTTGACCTGCGTTGCCAGTATCAGCAGCAGGCCTGATAGAGTCTTTTTCATGACTGAGATGGTTTTTATAAAGAAAAGAAGGAACTTAAAGTTAAGGCTTCTTTTTTAATGAGGTTTCAAATAATTTATAAATGCGTTTGTACTCATCCGTCCAGCTACTGGGCTCTGCAAAGCCGTGATCTTCCATAGGGTAAGAGGCCAGTTCCCAGTTATCCTTACCCAACTCAATGAGGCGCTGTGTTAACTTTACAGCATCCTGGTAATGTACATTTACGTCAACCATGCCGTGGCAGATCAGCAGATCGCCTTTCAGCCCTTCGGCAAAATAGAGCGGTGAACTTTTACGGTAAGCCAGGCTATCGTTAAAGGGTTCATTCAGAATATTGGACGTATAGCCATGATTGTACTGGGCCCAGTCTGTAACCGGCCGCAAAGCAGCCCCTGCTTTAAATTTATCAGCAGCAGTAAACATTCCCATCAGCGTAAGAAAGCCTCCGTACGATCCGCCGTACAGGCCTATATTAGCCGGGCTGACGCCATAGTTTTTTGCGAGGTAATCAATAGCGTCAATGTGATCGGTCAGGTCTTTGCCGCCCATGTGGCGGTAAATGCCGGTACGCCAGTCACGTCCGTAGCCGGCGCTGCCGCGGTAGTCGATATCCAGCACATAGTAGCCATTATCGGCCAGCATATTATTAAACATATACTCCCGGAAATAATTGCTCCACCACTTATGCGCATTTTGCAGGTAGCCGGCTCCATGTATAAAAAAGACAGCCGGTTTATCAGGATGCGGGTTTGCCGGCTTGTACAGGCGGGCATATACGGAAGCGCCATCCCTTGCCGTAAAAGTAATCACTTCCGGGTCACGCCAGGAGTAGGATTTAAACTCATCGCTTTTGGCTTTGCTGGTGATCTGCTCCCGCTTACCACCCGGTTTGTTTTCCTGCACAAAAAGCTCCCATGGCTCAGTAGAGTAGGAGTACAGAACTGCCAGTGTTTTTTCATCAGGAGAAACGGTTACCTGGCTGGCGCCCGTTGCTGTGGTGATTCTTTCTTTTTTACCATTGGAAATAGTGAGCTTATAAAAATGCTGTTCGCCCGGGTGCACTTCATTGGTAGTGATAAAGAACTGCTTTTTATCGTTGGAAAGCTGGGCACGCAGCACTTCATAGTTGCCGGCTGTCAGCGCTTTCTTTTCTTTTGTACCTGTATGAAAAGTATAGAGGTGTGAGTAGCCGGTTTCCTCTGACTGGTACCAGCATACCTCATCGCTGATCCAGCCTGTGCTTCCAAAGATGCCCGGGCCGCCGATCCATGCTTCATCACGCTGGCGGCTGATAAGGCTCATTTTGCGGGTGGCCGTATCCCACTGCATCAGCCAGCGGTCTTTATTATCACCGGAGCGTATATCCAACATTACCCGGCTGCTGCCCGGCGACCAGTAAGGCGCAAGAAAGGATACCGGCCTGGGTGCATTTTTCTTTTTCAGTTCTTCTTCCGTTTTGGGATAATCTTTTACATAACCGGGCAGATCGCGGATGCCGGGTATGGAATCGGCTTTAATAGTATAAATAGTATCCTGCAGGCGATCGTACATAAAAAATTCGCTGGTGTTTTGTGCAGCGCCTACTTTGGTACGGGCAGGTATGTCAGTGGTAAAGCCGCTTTCGGTAACGTAGTTGGGAACAATGGTTGATTTATTGCCGGTAGCCTGCTTTATAAGATTATATGAAATGAACCGCCCATCAGGACTGATACTGAGCCCGGTAAGCGATTTCCCGTCAAGGGCAATAGAGCGTAATTCTTTTTGAGCGGCAGCTTTGTTATAGGCTGCTGCCTTTTCGCTTTTTTCCTTACGGGAGCGCAGCACTTCAAAGTATTGCAACTGGTCATTTGTCAGCCATTTTTCCTGCTGGTTGCCGGCAGTGGCTGTCCTTGCTGCCGGTGGATTGAAACCACCACCGCCACCACGTTGCGGCCCCGCCGGTGCAGCACTGGCGGAAGATGCTTCACCGCTGCGGATATTGGTAAGCTGCAGCAATTCGCCGGTGGCAATATCCCAGGCATACAGGTTTTGCGCCCGGGTATACACAATCTTTGTGTCATTAAATGAAAAGCGCGGGCCAAATTCAGCTTCAGTGGTTTGGGTAATACGTTTGGTTTTACCTGATTTTATATCTGTATAAAAAATATCGCCCTGCCTGGCATATACATAAGCAGTGCGGGCAGTATTATATACCAGTTGATTGCTGGTAAGCAGCTCCTGTTTTTCACTCATGCCCAGTTTTACAGGTGTACGGCCTGCCAGGGTGATGGCATATAATGAATCGGCCGGTGCCTGGTCGGGATTCCAGTTGAAGTAAAGTGATTTCCCGTCTGCACTCCATTGGGGAGAAGAAGGAGAGGTGCCGATCCATTTGGGATCACGCATAATTTTTTCTACCGTCAGCTTATCCGGCTTCTGACGTGCATGGGAAACGATAACAAGTGTAACGGCCATGCAGAGGAATGCCCATTTTCTCATGACAGATTGGTTTTAGCCAAATATATTGAGAAAGCGGATGCAAAACAGGATGGATGCCCGTCATGCGGATAAATTGTTAGCTATGGCAATGATGCAGTGCGCTCCCGGTGCCGGATGCTTTACAAAATGTCCTGGATATTATTATGAATGGTTTCAGCGATTTTATCGGTGGGCACATCATTGGCATCGCCGCCAAAAGGATCTTCTATTTCTTCGGCAATGATTTCGAGGCTGGCCAGCACATATGTGATAAAGGTAACTACCGGCACAACATAATAACCCAGTGTGAATACATAACCGAAAGGCAATGTCATCACATATACAAAAATGAATTTCTTGATAAAGATGCTGTAGGAAAAAGGTATCGGCGTATTTTTTATCCGCTCACAGGCGCCGCAGATATCAGTAAACGACTGTAGTTCACTGTTGAGGTAAATTAATTGCTCCCCGGTGATTCTTTTATCGGTATAAAGCTGCTGGATATGCTGGTACATCATCCTTGCCATCTGGTTGGGCACATGGCGGGAATGATCAATGGCTCCGAATGCGGGGGCTGCCGCTTCCCCGGTATCAAACAACTCATTCTGCGTTTTCTTTTTATGCAGGTGATGGTCAAGTGCTCTTGCATAGGCGGGAATCACTTTTTTGAAAAAAGCACGGTGCTGCTCATCCTGCTCACCGAGGATGGCCGATAGCTTAAGCGCCAGGTTGCGGCTGTTATTTACCAGCATTCCCCACAGCTTGCGGCCTTCCCACCAGCGGTCATAGGCGGTATTGGTACGGAATACCAGCAACATGGAAATAGCAAAGCCCAGCAAGGAGTGCATGGCAGGTATGCCTTTTACATAGCTGTTGGATGACAGGTTCCAGTAGCTGAGCTCCAGGAAAGCGATAATACCCGAATAAGCGCTCATGGCCAGCAGCAACGGGGTGAGCTTGCGAAAGGTATCCGCTTTGTGAAACTGGAAAATATAGGAGAACCACTCTTTCGGGTTATAAGATATCATACCACTCTTTTCCCAAAAATATAATCCAAACGGAAGGTGCAAAAATTATTTTGCCCGGCTGCCGCTGTCAGCAAGTCTGCTGTGCGGGAAAGCATAACTTTTGTATACTTGTAATAAAACTATCTGTCTTTGAAACGGTTTTTCCTGCTTGGTTTGATGTATGTTTCCTGCCTGCCTGCTTCAGGGCAGCCGCGCCAGGGCTATAGCTTCCAGCAATACACCGTCAACCGGGGCCTCACTTCCAATGCGGTAAGAAGCATGGCTGAAGATGCCAACGGCTTTATCTGGCTGGCCACAAACACTTCTGTGCAATGGTTTGACGGGTTTAGCTTTCACCAGGTTCCTGCGGGCAATGGCATTCACCAACTGCCGGCAAGAACAAATGTGATCATTAACCGGCTGCAGAATGGCATGCTCCTTTTTTGCTATACTGCCGGTTTCTCTGTATATGAGCCAAAATCTCACCAGTTCCGGCATTACTCCTTTCCTTCTGATAAAAAGCTGCAGCCGCTTTTCCTGGCGGATAATGGCAGCCGTGCCTGGATGCTGTACCAGCAGTCGGTAATACAGTATGATATAAGCAGCTTTGAGATAGTCCGTAATATACCGGTACCTGTTATGCCTGCCGAAAGAGCTACTGTGAATGTATCTGCCAGCAGCCGCGGCCGCTATATCGTTTTTTCTTATGACGGCTCTTACAATGTGGTGCTGGATACGGTTTCGGTTCAGCTCAGCACACATATGCGCAAATACAGCAGGAAGCCCCGCATAGGCAGCGCTTTGCACATGGCTACGGATACCAGCTACCTTGAGATCAGTGCTGACGGTACCCGGTACCGCCATATCAGCACAGGAGAAATATTACAGGAAGTGAAAATGACCGAACCGCTGGCGGCCGATCCGCAGAGCCAGATCTGGTACAGCTCCCTGGGCGACACGCTGATCATTGCCGGGGGAAAATCTGTTTTTACCTATTCCGTTTCCCGTGGAGCTTACCTTTCTCAAATTGTGGCTATGGCCAACCGTCCTTTCATTCAGGCAGGCCAGCTGGAAGGGTTGATAACAGACCGCTATCATAATATATGGCTCAGTAGTAATGTGGAGGGTCTCTTTCGCATCAATTATTCGTCTAACCGCTTCCGGTACTATGGGGGTGGTGAAAGGAGCAATTTTTCTATCAGTGTGGAAGCAGGCAAAGCAGACAACCGGTTGGTAAGCGGCACATACGGGCAGGGAATATTTGTATACGATACCATGGGGCTGCTGCTGAAGCATATCCCTTTTGCCGATACACAGTACCGCCACCTGGTGACGATACCTGCCGTGCGCCGTGTGGCGCCGCACCGTTATCTTTTTTGCCTGTATGGTGGCGAAGATTTTTATATCCTCAATACGCAGGATTATTCAATACAGCGTACGTGGATACGCTGGCCGGGAATGCCATCACGTTTTTCCTTTAATTACTATGGTAAGATATATGCAGTGGATGAAAAAACATTTGCTTACAATTCAGCAGAAGAGCAGGCCGTGCTGTTTAGTGTGGAAGGCAATATGCTGCAATGCAGACAAATCATCCCGGAGCCGCTCATTTTACATTATGCCTCCGGCAATGTGCTGGCCGGCTCCAACAAGGACCGGCAGATCATTATCCAGCAGGGAAATAAAAGGGAGCTGTATATCCCTTTCCGGCAGGCTGCTGCTATCAACAGCATCACCCGTACCGGCAAAGGGGTTTACTGGGCGGCTACCTCCAGCGGATTGTACCGGCTCGGAGCAGAAGGCCGTATTACCAAGCAATATACCACTACAGAAGGGCTGGCCAATGACTATATCTTCAGCGTAGTGGCAGATAATGAAGATAATATCTGGTGCAGTCATTTTAAAGGCATCAGCAAGATCACACCGGATGGAATAATTACCAATATCTCGGCGGCGGAAGGGCTGCAGGGAGATGAATTTAATACCGGTTCGGTGTGCAAAACTGAGGATGGCGAGCTGTATTTTGGCGGAGTAAACGGAATCAATTCCTTTTACCCGGACCAGGTGGCACGCACCGGTGAGTTTCCTGATGTTATCGTTACCCGCATCAGCGCCGGCGATCATTTTCCGGGGGCCGATACAGCTTTCTGGAATATATCCTCAATTAGCCTGAAGCATTCGCAAAATGCCGTACAGCTTTCTTTCAGTGCACTGGGAAAGCAAACTGCAGAGGTTTATAATTACCAATACCGGCTGCGTACGGGGGCAGACGCGGAGTGGAGCGATCTGCGGCATACCAACAGCCTGAATTTTTCCCTGGACCCCGGCACTTATTATCTCGATTTGTATGCCGGCAGCTTTTTTGATCCGCAGGCCCGGCCTTTAAAAACAATTAAAGTGGTGATTGCCCCAGCCTTCTACCGCAACTGGTGGTTCCTGGCGGGCTGCGCCGTATTGCTATTGCTGGCTTTCTGGCAGCTTTCCCGCTGGCTCAGCCGGAAAAAATACCGCAAAGAGCTGGAAAGAGCCCTGCAGGTGCAGAAGCAACTGGAAGAAGAACGGGAGCGCATCAGCCGCGACCTGCATGATAATATGGGCGCTTATACTTCCGCATTGCTGGCCAATGTACAGCAGGCAAAAGATAAAGCTGGTGATGATGCTGAAGATGATGTGCTGAAAAAAATGGAGACGAATGCAGAACATATTTTAAGCAGCCTGCGGGAAACCATCTGGGTGCTGCATCACCCCTCTGTCACCGTGCGGGATTTTTCAGACGGGTTTAAAAACTATTGCTTCAAAATCCTGCGCAACTTTGAAGACATCCGTTTTAATGCAGAAGAGCAGATTGGGGTAAATAAGGAGATCCCTGCCAGTAAAGCGGTGCACCTGAATAAAATATTGCAGGAAGCAGTACAAAACGTGATCAAGCATGCCGGCGCCACCGAAATTGCTTTCGCCATCCGTTGTGATGGTATTATCACCTTATCGCTTTCCGATAACGGGAAGGGATTTGATTTCGCCGCACTGGAAAAAGGGAATGGCCTGGATAATATGCAATGGCGTGCGGCAGAAGCCGGCTTCCGCTTGTTTATAGAGCCGGTCAGGGGCCGTGGTACACAGATCAGGCTGGTGGAGGAGGGAACGTAGTTTTAAGTTTTGGGTTTTTAAGTTTTTAGTTTTGTGTTCTGAGTTTTGGGGACAGGATAATTACTCCTGGCGGAGTATTGGTCTCCGTCTGTTAATGAATCAAATTTGTTATATGCCTATCACACTGGCCATAGTAGACGATAAAAGCATTAACCGCCAAACGGTAAAAGATAAGATTGCTTCTTACAAAGAGGTAGAGCTGATCATGGAAGCCCGCAATGGTAAAGAGTTTTTGCAGCAACTGGCCCATAGCCAGCGGCACCCGCAGGTAGTGCTGATGGACCTGGAAATGCCGGAAATGAACGGCATCGAAACCATCAGGCAGGCATCTGCAGCCTGGCCTGATATCCGTTTTATTGTGCTCACTGTCTTTGAAGACACCGATAAGATTTTTGAAGCCATTAAAGCCGGAGCCGGTGGCTACCTGCTCAAGGAAGATTCCGCCGTTAACATTATTGATGCCATTGTAAACGTAGTGGAGTATAATGGTATCCCCATGAGCCCCGCCATTGCCCGTAAGGCTATGGACATGCTGCGCCAGATGCCCGTACAGCCGGAGGCAGAAGAAGAAACCGGTATGGATAATCACTCGCTCAGCGACCGGGAAATGGAAATACTAAAAGAGCTGGTAAGCGGAAAAAATTATAAAGCAATCGGGGAAAAACTCTTTATCTCACCACTTACGGTGCGCAAGCATGTGGCACATATCTATGGCAAGCTGCATGTCAACAGCCGGGCCCAGGTGATCAATATTGCCCATAAGAATAAATGGATATAGGGCGGTGGCAGCCTGGTCATTCAATGATACACTACTTAGCTAACAGAAGCGCAACGTTTATAAAGCTGGTTAGCCTTCATACAAGAAATCCCGGCATTGCCAGGATTTCCTATTATCAGTAGTAAGTTTCACTATTCACCACTGTATACTGCTATGCGTTTCTGTTAATACAATTTAAATCCTCAAAAGCCACTTCGAGGCGTTTGATAAATGATTCTTCTCCTTTGCGCAGCCATACCCTGGGGTCGTAGTATTTTTTATTGGGCTTATCCTCACCTTCAGGATTGCCGAGCTGCCCCTGCAGGTAACCTTCATTCTTCTTGTAGTTTGCCAGTACGCCTTCCCAGAAAGCCCACTGCAGGTCGGTATCAATATTCATTTTAATAGCACCGTAGCTGATGGCTTCACGTATCTGGTGCTGGGGTGATCCGCTGCCGCCATGAAATACAAAATATACCGGCTTATCTTCTGCTTTCCCAAACTCTTTCTTAATGTACTGCTGGCTGCTATTAAGTATCTCCGGGCGCAGCTCTACATTGCCGGGCTTGTACACACCGTGTACGTTGCCAAAGGCAGCAGCCACAGTAAATAAGTTGCCTACTTTGCTCAGCTCACGGAAGGCATAAGCCACATCTTCAGGCTGGGTATACAGCTTGGAGTTTTCCACATCACTGTTATCCACGCCATCTTCTTAACCGCCTGTGACCCCCAGTTCTATTTCAATGCTCATACCGAGTGGCGCCATGCGTTTGTAAAATTCTACGGAAGTATGTATGTTCTCTTCAATCGGCTCTTCGCTCAGGTCGAGCATGTGCGAACTGAAAAGAGGTTGTTTTTTTTCTTTATAAAATTGCTCACCTGCATCGAGCAGCCCGCTTATCCAGGGCAGCCATTTTTTAGCAGCATGATCGGTATGCAGCACTACGGGCACGCCATAGTATTTTGCCACGTTGTGGATATGGAGCGCACCGGATACACCGCCTGAAATATTACCCTGCAGGTTGTCATTGGGCATGCCTTTGCCGGCAATAAACTGGGCCCCGCCGTTGGAAAACTGGATAATGACCGGTGAGTTTACTTTTGCTGCCGTTTCCAGCGTTGCATTAATGGTGTTGGTGCCAATGGTATTGACAGCAGGAAGGGCAAACTGGTTTTCCTTTGCATCATTGTAGAGCGCTTCCAGCTCTTCGCCAAACAATACACCGGCTTTGTACTTCTTCATAATGTCAGTCTTCAGATTTTTAATGATTAAAAAAGCAGGCAAGCCCCGAAATGGGAGTGCTAATATAGGTTATTTCCGGTTAGTGGCAGACAGCGTGGCTGTTGCTGTTTCTTTCAGGGGTAAAATGCCCGGTTGCCGCACTTTCGCACCTTGTATTTATCTTTAAAAGAAAAAATGGCTGTACAAAATTATACGAATCACACCCGTTATTACCCGCCTTTTCATTTTGTGGCAACCCCGCTGCTGCTGGTTTTACTGGTATTGACCATCATCAACCTGGTACGGGCAGACAGGGAGCACTTATTACAGGCGGTTATCCTTTTGCTTGGCTGTATACTGCTGATCATTACTCACCTGCATGCCCGCATGTTTGCCCTCAAAGCCCAGGACCGGGCCATACGGGCGGAAGAGGCGTTGCGTTACTTTGTATTGACCGGCCAGCGTTTTCCCGCACAATTGCGCCTGCGGCAAATTATTGCTTTACGGTTTGCATCGGATGAGGAGTTTCCTGCACTGGTGCAGCGGGCCTGGCAGGAAAAGCTGGGCAATAAAGCAATTAAGCAGGCCATTCAAAGCTGGCGGACGGATTACAGCAGGGTGTAAGGGGATAAGGCTCAGAGTTGAATATTTAAAGCTGCTGCTGCAGTGAATTTTCCATTTATCAGCATATTTCCGGTATTTGTACATTAGCCTGCTCTCTGTTTATCTTTGCCGCTATGCGAAAACTGAGCATGGAAGAATTAGGGCGAAAAACGGTGGAGGAGTTCCGGCAATCCGAAAAAATGCCCATCATCGTGGTACTGGAAAATATCCGCAGCGCTTATAATGTGGGCAGCGTGTTCCGCACCTCAGATGCTTTTTTAATTGAAGCCATTTACATTATCGGGTATTCAGCCCGCCCGCCGCATAAGGAAATAAAAAAAACGGCCCTCGGTGCGGAGGAAACCGTAAGCTGGCAGCATTTTAAAACCACGGCCGAAGCCATAGCAGCATTGCGGGCTAAAGGTTACCAGGTATATGCCGCTGAGCAGGCAGAGGGCAGCTATAAGCTGAATGCTATCGGCATGGAGCAGGATGAAAAGATAGCCGTTGTGTTTGGCAACGAAGTGACAGGAGTGGAGCAGTCAACAATTGCCTTATGTGATGGCTGCCTCGAAATTCCGCAACTGGGCATGAAGCATTCATTGAATATTGCTACGGCAGCAGGTGTGGTGCTGTGGGAACTGGTAAGAGGGAGAATTAGCTAATGTGGATATGATTATTTAAAGGATGATATTACGATATGAGTAAAGTAAAAAGCTATTTGTCGCTGATAAAATTTTCGCATACCATCTTCGCCATGCCTTTTGCGATGATTGGTTTTTTCCTAGGCATTTTTAAAGGGGGGGAGGTAGTAGTTGAAGCCAGACAGTGGAACTTAAATCAAACGATTAGGTGGGAGAATGATGATAAACCAGAAAAGTACATAGATAAATCCAATTGGATGGTTGCTGAGGAGCAGTTTGATATTAAGCCGCTGCTTATTTTATTGCTTCTTGTCATCCTCTGCATGATCTTTGCCCGCAGCGCTGCCATGGCGTTTAACCGCTATCTTGACCGGCAGTTTGATGCCAAAAATCCCAGGACAGCCATCCGCGAAATACCGGCCGGCATCATCCACGCAAACAGCGCTTTGCTCTTTACCATTATTTGCAGCGTACTGTTTATCCTGTGCTGCTTTTTTATCAACCGGCTTTGCTTTTATTTATCACCGGTAGCCTTGCTGGTAGTGCTGGGTTACAGCTATACCAAACGCTTTACCCCGCTCTGTCATCTCATACTTGGCCTTGGCTTATCGCTTGCGCCTATCGGGGCTTACCTTGCTGTTACAGGTCAGTTTGCCCTGCTGCCTGTCTTGTTTTCAATTGCTGTTATTTGCTGGGTCAGTGGCTTTGATATTATTTATGCGCTGCAGGATGAGGAATTTGACAAAGCTGAGCAACTGCATTCCATGCCCGCCTGGCTGGGTAAGGGTAAGGCATTGCGTGTATCGGAGGGATTGCATGTGCTGAGCACAGCCACCGTTGTGGCCGCTGGCTTTTACGGCCGGTTTGGATGGCTGTACTGGGCAGGGATGGCGGTCTTTGCCGGTATGCTCATTTACCAGCATATAATTGTAAAGCCAAATGATCTCCACCGTGTTAACCTCGCCTTTATGACAGCAAACGGTATTGCTTCAGTTATCTTCGCTGCTTTTGTAATAGCGGATATGCTATGGCTATAGATGCCGCCATTAAACCTTATGGCTGTTTTCTATATAGATATTCAAAGATTCTGTCTTAATGCCAATATAAATATCACATAACAACCATATTTGATGTGATAAACATATTTGTTTTTATCGTTTTCTTTCCTTTATCTTAGCCCTATAAAATTTTTTTATTTATGAAAAACACTATCCTCGCAGCAGCGGTGCTGCTATTGCTGGCCGCATGTTCCTCTAAAAAGAAAGCGGCTGATTTCAACAACAAGATTGTCAACCTGGAAAAAGAGCTGGCGCCTGTATACCAGGATGCCGACCGGCAAATGCTGCGCTTTAAAATAGGTGGAAAACTGGACAGTATTGCCCGGCTGAGTGAAAAAATGGAAAAAGTGTTTGATGAAAAAATCGGGCAACTGGAAGACACCAAAGCTCCTGACGGTGAGGAGGCGGAGACGCTGAAAAAAGATGCGCTTAATTATTTTATGCAGGCTAAATCCATGTTTACTACTTCAAAAAAATATGGTGCGGCCACTACCAGGGAGCAGATTTTGCAAATTGACGAAGAATGTAAAGACGCGCTTAACAGAATAAGAGCCGCTTCCAGTGCGCTGAAGGCCACACAGAAAAAATTTGCCGAGGCAAATGGCATGAAAATAAAATAGGGCATTAGCTGACTTGCCAAATTGGCCAATGCGCCGGTGTGCTAATTGCTTATCAGGCTTGTTTTGATCTTAATATCGCTGATAGCGGCAAATAACCTGTCCAGGTCTTCCTGGCTGTTAAAGGCATTGATGGAATACCGCAGGTATACATCTGTGCCGTGCCGCATCACCGGTATTTGAATGTTATACTGTTCCAGCAAATGATCGTGCAGCTTTTCCGGTTCACTGGTTTTGATGGGGGCGCTGAACATTTGCCCGGTAAAATCATCTGTAAGCAGGGTAACAGGGGCCGACCCCAGCAGGCGGCACAGTTCCGGGGCATTGTCTTTTACCAGTTGCCGGCAGTGGGCCGCCACCTGCCACCAGTTGTGCTCCTGCATAAAGCTGATAGCATCCGGTACGGTCAGAAAAGCGGAATAATCCCGGGTGCCATTCATCTGGTGGTAGTCAAGAAAGCGGGAGCCGGAAGGGAATAGCGCCTTATACCCCCAGCTTATCACCAGCGGGTCTATTTTATCCTGGTGCTCCCGGCGGGCATACAGGAAGGAACTGCCTTTGGGCGTCATCATCCATTTGTGGCAGGCACCGGTATAAAAATCAAACGGGCTGCCGGCAAGATCCAGCGGGATATGTGCCGGGGCATGGGCGCCGTCTACAAAAGTAAGCAGGCCCTTTTCTTTAGCTATAGTGCAAATCTCCTCTACCGGCAGGCGCATAGCGGTAGTGCTCGTGATATGGCTGATAAAAACCAGCCTGGTATTGGCGGTAAGGCCTTTGAAAAAATCTGTAATAAACTGCTCTTTGGATACTACCGGCAGCGTGATGGGCTGCTTTACATAGCGCACGCCTGATCGTTCACAATAATACTCCCATGCTTTATCGCAGGCGCCATATTCCAGGTTGGTCGTCAGCACTTCATCTCCTGCCTTCAGGGGCAGGCTGCGGGCTACGGCATTTACGGCATAAGAGGGGTTAGTGACGTATACTATATCATCCTTATCAGCGTTTAAATATTCGCCCAGTGCTGCACGGGAGGCTTCCAGGTATTTTATCCCGTTTACAGTTATAAACTGTACGGGTTCCTGCTCCAGTTCCAGTTGGTATTGCTGGTAACGTTCAAATACCGGCTTTACACAGGAGCCAAATGAGCCAAAATTGAGGAAAGCGATATCGTCTCTGAGTAAAAAATAGGGTTTCAGGTGTTGCATGTCCAAATGTAGTGGAATAAATGCTTGCAAGAGCAGGGAAGTGGAGGGTATGAGTTTTAAGTTGTTTGGATGTAAGTTTTGCGTTGTAAGTTTTGAGTTTGGGGAGTATCCTGTCATTTCCGGCAATCCGCTCATTAAACCCGGCAATCTTTTTCCTGTCTCAGGCGAAAACCAATAACAAATGAAAAACGGCATCGTATCCTGCTTATTACTGCTGCTCCTGCTGCCCGCCTGTAAAAAAGGAACGGTCAATCCCGATCCCGGCCCACCTGGTACGGATTTATATTTCCCCCCGCTTACCGGCCATACATGGGAAACAGCCACACCGGCCTCACTTGGCTGGAACGAAGCGGCTATCACACCCCTGTATGATTATCTCGATCAGAAAAATACAAAGGCATTTATTGTATTAAAAAATGGCCGCATTGTGCTGGAGAAATATTACGGCTCCTTTACTGCGACCAGCAACTGGTACTGGGCTTCGGCCGGGAAAACGGTTACGGCGCTGCTGGTGGGCATAGCGCAGGAAGAAGGTAAGCTCAAACTCTCTGACAAGACATCCGCTTACCTTGGTACCGGGTGGACAGCAGCACCGGCTGAGAAAGAAAACCTTATCACCATCCGTCACCAGCTCACCATGAGCACCGGGCTGGATGACGGGGTGGCAGACAATCATTGCACCACACCGGATTGTCTTGTATATAAAGCGGATGCTGGTAGTCGCTGGGCCTATCATAATGCACCGTATACGCTGCTGGATAAAGTGCTGGAAAATGCCACAGGGGTTGGATTCAATCAATATTTTCAGCAAACGATCCGGGATAAAACCGGCATGAACGGCTTATGGATAAAAGACGGGTATAATAATGTATTCTACAGCACTCCCCGCAGCATGGCCCGCTTTGGCCTGCTGATGCTGGCAAAAGGTAAGTGGCAGCATACAACAGTTCTTGGCGACGCCGCTTATTTCAACGCACAGATCAGCACCTCACAGGATAAAAACCTTTCCTATGGCTATCTCACCTGGCTCAATGGCAAAACCAGCTATATGCTGCCTTCATTGCAGGTGGTATTTCCTAATATGCTTTTTCCCAATGCCCCGGCTGATATGTATGCGGCGCTGGGTAAAAATGATCAAAAAGTGTATGTGGCGCCTTCGCAAAACATAGTTGTCATCCGTATGGGCGAATCAGCAGGCAACGTTCAGCTTGCTGTTTCCAGCTTTGACAATGAGCTGTGGGGCTACCTGAAAAACGTGATCGGCTATTAGGGGCGCAGGAGGTCAGCTTATGTTGCGGGCAGGCTTCCTGTACCGGTGCGCTATGTACGCAAGCGGCAGGCCTATCATCGTGATCAGTATCAGCGCTGCTGTTATCTTATTCCATACAGTGCCTGGTGGCATGGCTGGTACCCGGCTGAGCGGCACCACTACCAGGTTCATCACGACCCAGATGAATATACCATAAACGATGCCGGTAACAATCCAGCTCCGGGAAAGCAGTTGCCACCTTTTACAGAGGAAGAAAAAGAAAACGGTAAAAAGAAAAGCAACCAGGTAATGAAGCAACAGCCCGGCTACGATCATAACAGCCCCGCCGGAGAATGCAGATGGCCCGAATACACCGCTGGCGATAAAAGTTGAAACCGGTTTAACCGGGTCTCTTCCTGTGCGGAT
>DAOLFO010000362.1:1434-3193 GCA_035326305.1 Chitinophagaceae bacterium | reverse complement strand
CTTATCAGTAGTGGCTTTATAGATTATCTTCCAGGAGTTATCGCTGGTCAGCATATATACCACCTCAATATCCAGGTTACCGGGGTAGCCTTCTTCCCCGTCTTTACTTTTGTAAGTAAGCTTCAGGCTGCTATCGCCCGGCAGCTTTTCTATTTCCCAGTATACTTTATCAAAGCCTTTACTGCCGCCGTGCAGGCTGTTGCCGCGGTCATTGGCTGCCAGTTGATATACCGTATCGTTAAGTGTAAATCTTGCTTTTGCAATGCGGTTGCCATACCGCCCTATCAGTGAGCCGAAATAAGGGTTCCCCGGCTGCAGGTAGCCTTCCAGGTTTTCAAACCCGGTTACCACATCACCCGCTTTCCCTTCTTTATCCGGCACCAGCAGCCGGGTAACGGTACCCCCGTAATTGATCACACTAAGCTCCATCCCGTTTTTATTGGTCAGCGTATATTCCGTCACCGGTTTTCCTTCATAGCTGCCAAAGGCCTTTTCAGTAACAGTTTCTCCTTTCTTATCAGCCTGAGTACAGGCTGCCAGCAATAAAATAACTGGTAAAAATTTCCATTGTTTCATATTATTTGCTTTTACCGGACTGAAGAAGCATGGAGCTCCTGCTTATTTTCACCACAAGAGCCATTTGCTTTTATAAAATATTATCCCCGGTCTGCAAGGTAAGCAATGTCATGTAGCGGGCTATCCGGTTTCCACGGTGTTAATTATTTTTTTGCTTTTGACCCGGGTCTTATATCTAAAAACAGCGGGGGCGGTATAATACCGCCCCCCGCTGTTTCAATTTTACGTTATACTATCTGTAAATGCTATTTCATCGCATTCAGCACACCACCATACGCTGCTTTTTTAGAGAAATCATCGTTGTAAAGCAGGGGGAACTCTTTGCCACCATTGTAAAGCCAGCTCAGGTTATCCGATATACCCCAGATAGTGATACCATGCTGCTGGGCCGGTGGTATATGTTTTAAATAGGATTTTATAGCATATTCAAACATGCTGGCCTGGTATGCCTCAAATTGGGGCGTAAGCATAAAGTCCTGCTTGTTGCCCGGGTTTACTTTTACATCCAGTTCGGATATGCGTATCTGCAAGCCGGTAGCTGCCAGCTTTTGGAACATGGCATCAATACCGGCCCTTGAGGTGCTCCAGGATAAGTGCATTTGTGTACCGATGCCATCTATCTTGGCCCCTTTGCCTTTCATTTCATTTACCAGCGTTATCAGGGAGTCCAGCTTCGTTGCATTGGATTCCAGGTTATAATCATTAATAAACAGCAGCGCATCAGGATCGGCAACTGCAGCATACTGGAATGCCCGCAGGATATAGTCCCTATCTAAATGATCGGCCCAGAAGAAGTAATCATTTGCATCAGCAGTGGAAGGAATGGTAGTATTGCCGCTGGTGCGCAAAGCGCCTGCTTCGGTAATAGGTTCGTTTACCACATCCCAGGCTTTTACAGTGCCGGCATAGCGGCTTACCGATGCCGTAATAAAGTCTGACATGGCCGCTTCCACCATCTCTGCTGATCCGCCGCCACCACCGCCGCCGGTTGCCGCCGCATCTATGATTTCCACATCATCAATAAAGTAAGTATTGGCAGCCTTGCCTATATCAAAGGAAAGCCGCTGGTTGGGCTCATCGGCTGTTGCCTCAATAGACCACTCAATTTTTTTCCAGTCTGTGCCGATGCCATCCTGGTCGCCCTGGTAGGCATTGGTCACTGTGCCGGTTGGCGCTGCCGAAA
>DAOLFO010000362.1:0-1334 GCA_035326305.1 Chitinophagaceae bacterium | reverse complement strand
CCTGGTCGCCCTGGTAGGCATTGGTCACTGTGCCGGTTGGCGCTGCCGAAAGGCGAATAGAGCCGCCGGGGCTGGCCGCCTTTATCCAAAAAGAGATATTATAAGTCTTGCCTGTTTTCATAGCAAAGGTGGGCGAATGCATCTGTACCCGCCACTGGCTGGTGCCATAGCTCTGGTCTACCACCACCTTCATAGCCGAGCTACCGGATCGGATTTCCGAACCTGCAGTAGTAACAGTAAAGGAAGATGATCCCGCAGGGTTGCCTGTGTTTACCGCCGACCAGCCGGTCATATTGTCTTCAAAGCCGGGATTAGCAATCAGGTTCAGTACAGAACCGCCACCGCCGCCACCGGTAAGCCCGTTCAGGTAAAAGCCATTTTGATTTTGGTGCCATACCAGTGTATGCCCAAAAACACCGAGCCCCGCAGCGCTGGCCAGCCCTACCAGCTCATCGGCTTTGGAAAAATTAAAATTGCCATTGTCCTGCACTATTGCCCGGTGCTTCATTTCATACTCAAATGTAACCAGGTCAAAATCTGACCGGGCCACACCGGCATAAGCAGCATTGCCGGTAAACGGCGTATAGCTGATGGCAGTGCCGATAGGTATATCAAAAGCATCTTTCAGCCCGGTACCACGGTCGCCGAAATTTCCCTCATTCATCACACCTACTTTCAGTTCCCTTTTGCAGGAAAACAGTACTGCCGCAACCATCACCAGTACTGGAATATATTTTAATGTCTTATTCATAATAATACATTGTTTATGTTTTAATAACCCGGATTCTGGTATTGATGAGTATTTTCCTCTGCCACCCGGTCTAACTGCGACTGTGGTATGGGCCGCAATACATGGTGAGCCTGAATAGCGGAAGCTGCATCAGTATTATATAGCTGCACTCTTTCTATCAGCTTACCCCGTACAGCCAGGTCAGGCCAGCGGGTACACTCACCGGCCAGCTCCCTGGTGCGCTCATCTAAAATATAATCCAGCGTAACCTGCGAAGCCACCGTAACACGGATAACATTGTATGCCGCCGTGCGATCACCAGCAGATAATCCCGGCCTGTTGGCTGCCCGCTGCTTCAGCACATTGATCAGGTTCATGGCTTCAGTGCCACGGTTGGTATGCATGGCGGCTTCTGCTGCCAGCAGGTAAGTTTCTGCGAGCTTGGCTACAGGAAATGGCCGGGCACCAGGGTAATTAGGTGTCCCTCTTTCCGGATCCTCATATTTGCTCAATGACGGATACATATTGGAAGTGCCGGTAGTAGCAGAGCCATCTGTTGATCCGCTGATAAAATAAAACTCACTGGGAGCAATGGCCCGGTAGG